>CAMGFF010000149.1 GCA_946055125.1 uncultured Prevotellaceae bacterium
AGTGGGACACTTTCCGCAGTGGCGGTGCCGGCGGACAGAATGTGAACAAGGTGGAGTCGGGAGTGCGCCTGCGCTACATGTGGAAGAATCCCAATACCGGCGAGACCGAGGAAATTCTCATTGAGTGCACCGAGACCCGCGACCAGCCAAAGAACAAGGAGCGAGCTCTGGGCCGATTGCGCACTTTCATTTACGACAAGGAGCACCAGAAGTATATCGACGACATTGCCTCGCGCCGCAAGACGCTGGTATCGACCGGCGACCGCTCGGCCAAGATTCGCACCTACAACTATCCGCAGGGGCGCATCACCGACCACCGCATCGGCTACACCATCTACAACCTTTCGGCATTCATGGATGGCGACATTCAGGACTGCATCGACCACCTGATTGTTGCCGAGAATGCCGAGAAGCTCAAGGAGAGTGAGCTGTGAGCCTCTTGCTGCAAAAAGCCGTTAATTCCTCAAAGCTCGAGGCAGGAATAATGAAACTAAATTATTAAAGTAGATATAATAAACTATGAACCGACAGCAACTTATCGACGAAATACGTCGCAAGAAATCATTCCTGTGCGTGGGTCTCGACCCCGACACGGCCAAGATGCCGGCACACCTCAATGGCGACCTTTTCAACTTCAACAAGGAGATAATCGACGCCACCGCGCCCTATGCCGTGGCCTATAAGCCTAATCTTGCTTTCTACGAGGCACTGGGCACGAAGGGCTACGCAATGTTTGAGCAGACGGTGAAATACATTCAGGAGAATTATCCCGAAATCTTCATCATTGCCGATGCCAAGCGTGGCGACATTGGCAACACGTCGCGCATGTATGCCCACAGCTTCTTCGAGGAGATGAACATTGATGCTGTGACCGTGGCTCCCTACATGGGTGAGGACAGCGTTACGCCTTTCCTTGGCTTCGACGGCAAGTGGGTGATTCTGCTTGGACTCACCTCCAATAAAGGCTCGCACGACTTCCAGCTCACCACCGACGCTCAGGGCACTCCCCTCTTTGAGACGGTGATGCGCCGCTCATCGCAGTGGGGCAACAAGGGCAACATGATGTATGTGGTGGGGGCCACACAGGGCAAGATGTTTGCCGACGTGCGCCGCATTCTGCCCGAGCACTTCCTGCTGGTGCCCGGTGTGGGCGCTCAGGGCGGCAGCCTCGCCGAGGTGGCAAAATATGGCATGACCGATGAGTGCGGGCTGCTCGTCAACTCGTCGCGTGGCATAATTCACGCCTCCAATGGCAGCGACTTTGCCGCCGTTGCCGCTGCCAAGGCCGAGGAATTGCAGCAAGAAATGGAGAAACTGCTTGCTGAAAAGGGGATAATTTGATTTTTCCCTGAATCATGGCGGAAACTAAGCAGTGCAATAAAAATAAATTTGGCGCAATGCTTTCAATTTGCGCAAATTTTTGCTACATTTGCAACAAAGAAACTAACCCCAGAAATTTGCGACCAAAATTAAATATCATCTTATAATTTTTTATTGATATGCAGAACATAGACAATTTCAATTTTGCTGGCAAGAAAGCCATTGTTCGCGTTGACTTCAATGTTCCATTGAACGACGAAGGCAAAATCACCGACGACACCCGCATTCGTGGTGCACTCCCCACTCTCAAGAAGATTCTCGCCGATGGCGGCGCTCTCATCATCATGTCGCACATGGGCAAGCCCAAGGGCAAGGTTAATCCCAAGATGTCGCTTGGCCGCATCGTGGATGCCGTGGCCGAGAAGCTGGGCACTGCAGTGAAGTTTGCCCCCGACTGCGCCAAGGCTGCCGATGCAGCTGCTGCCCTGCAGCCCGGTGAGGTGCTCCTGCTCGAGAACCTCCGCTTCTATCCTGAGGAGGAAGGCAAGCCCGTGGGTATCGACAAGGCCGACCCCGCCTACGAGGCAGCCAAGAAGGAGATGAAGGCAAGCCAGAAGGAGTTTGCCAAGACTCTCGCAAGCTATGCCGACGTGTATGTGAACGACGCCTTCGGCACCGCTCACCGCAAGCACGCTTCTACCGCCGTTATCGCCGACTACTTTGACGCCGACAGCAAGATGCTGGGCTACCTCATGGAGAAAGAGGTGAATGCAGTGAATGCAGTGCTTGGCAACATCAAGCGTCCGTTTGTAGCCATCATGGGTGGCTCGAAGGTTTCGTCGAAGATTGGTATCATTGAGAATCTCCTTGGCAAGGCCGACAAGCTTATACTCTGCGGTGGTATGACCTACACATTTGCCAAGGCTCACGGTGGTGAAATTGGCTCGTCGATTGTGGAGATGGATAAGCTCGACGTGGCTCTCAACGTGGAGAAGATTGCTGCTGAGAAGGGCGTGGAGCTGGTGATGGCTGCCGATGCAGTGTGCACCAATGGTCTCGACTTCGGCACAATGACTGTGAAGCCGGGTTCGGTTATCGCCAACTATCCTTCCAACGCAATTCCTGAGGGACTTGAGGGCGTTGATGCTGGTCCTGAGGCTCAGAAGGCTTTCGCTGCCGCTATCAAGGGTGCCAAGACTATTCTGTGGAATGGTCCTGCCGGCGTGTTTGAGTGCGACGAGTTCTGCGCCGGTTCGCGTGCCATTGGCGAGGCAATCGCTGAGGCAACTGCCGAGGGAGCATTCTCGCTCATTGGCGGTGGTGACTCGGTTGCTTGCTGCACCAAGTTTGGCTTGACCGACAAGGTTTCTTACATCTCTACCGGTGGTGGCGCACTCCTCGAGGCTATCGAGGGCAAGGTGCTCCCGGGCGTAGCAGCTATCAAAGGTGAATAATGGCCAAGTTTTAAGATACTGAAGAAGATTAAAAATGGAAGGCGTGCCCCCGTTGCCATAATGCGGGCACGCCTTTTTAGCTTTTTTGGAGCTGTGAGCCTCAGGCTGCAAAAAGCCGGTAATCGGCTCAAGGCTCAAAGCCGATAATAATAACTCAAGAGACGATGCAAATCGGGAAAATCAATAATCTTGTGATAGCCCGCTCCACCGAGCAGGGCTTCTACCTCAAGGCTGCCGACGGCGACGGAAAGGAGGTGCTTCTGCCCAACCGCTACATCACTGCCGATATGACCATTGGCGACGCTATCGACGTGTTTGTGTATAACGACTCCGAAGACCGCCCCGTGGCCACCACCGAGCAGCCTCGCGCCCAGGTGGGCGAGTTTGCGCAGATGCGCGTGAAGGCGGTGAACAGCGTGGGCGCGTTTCTCGACTGGGGACTCGCCAAGGACCTGCTTGTGCCCTTCCGTGAGCAGAAGAAGCGCATGGTGGTGGGAAGGTGGTACATCGTGTATGTGTATCTCGACCACGAGTCGAATCGCATTGTGGCTTCGGCGAAGCTCGATAAATTCCTCGACAATGTGATTCCCGACTACAAGCCGCGCCAGCAGGTGGATATCCTTGTGGCTCAGCGCACCGACCTGGGCTTCAAGGTGGTGGTGGATAATCTCTTCTGGGGGATGATCTACCACGGCGAGATATTCCACGATGTGAACATTGGCGAGCGCTATCGTGCCTTTGTGAAGACCGTGCGCCCCGACGGCAAAATCGACCTCCGCCTCGGTGACCGCGAGCTGAAGCGCGTGAAGAGCCTTGCCGACGTGATTCTCGAATATCTTGCCGCCAATGGTGGCTCAATGGGCATCACCGACTCCTCCTCGCCCGAGATGATACGCGCCGTGTTCAGTTGCAGCAAGAAGGACTTCAAGAAGACTCTTGGCTTCCTCTACAAAGCCAAGAAAATCATCATCACCCCACAGGAAGTTGCGCTTCCATAGATTCTGTGTTTTTTCAAGGGGGGAAAAACGCGGCGGGTGTGGCATCATGAAAAAATGCCACACCCGCTGCCGTTATTGGTGGGATAATTTGCCGCTACTCGAGCTTGAATACGTAATTGATGGCTTTCACCAGCTCCTCCTTGGGATATAGCCCGGTGACGGCGGTAGGATTGCCCTCCATGGGGCAGAAAATCATCATTGGCACCGACTGCACGCCGTAGGCCCGCGAGAGGTTGGGGCACTTATCCACATCCACCTTGTAGAAGTCGATTTTGCCCTCGTAGGTGGTGGCGAGTTCCTCGAGAATGGGCGACAGCTTTCGGCACGGGCCGCACCATGTGGCCGAGAAATCGACTATTGCCACACGCTTTCCGAGGAATTTCCAATCCTTGGCGGTGAAGTCGGCCACGAGAGTTTTGAAGTCGCTCTCCCCTATTTCGCGCACTTTTTTCGTCTGTGCGCACATTTCCATGCCGCCCATAGTTAGCATTGCGGCAATAAGGAGCAGTAATGTCATCGTTCTATTCATCATTCAAGCAATTATTTTGGGTTTTTTCGGGCTATGTGATCTCATAGCCCGAAAAAGCTCATTATCCTTGGTGCTGCGGGCGAAGGAGGTCGTTAACGGTCTTCACGGGGTTGAAGGTGGCGATGGGCACTTCCACAAACACGGTGTTCCAGTCGCTCATCGAGCCATTCCACAGTCCCGGTAGCTCAAGAGCCTTGATTGTGACGCCCGACTTCGATTTCTCCGAAATCAAGCCGGTGTCTTTATCAACATATTTCTTCAGGTCGAATTTGTTGCCATCCACGTCCTTGATGTAGCAAACCAGGTCAACGGGATTGAAGTGGCTTCCGCTCTTTATCAGCTCAAGCGACTCAGGCTTGCTCTTGTCAAACTGGGCGCTCTCCAGAATTTGCGGCGATGTGGTGCCGTCGGCATTGTAGGCGATATATGGGCCGCCGCCGGGCTCGCCGTCGTTCTTCACCACGCCACACACGCGGATTGGGCGGTTGAACTTATTGAGCAAGTACACTGCCAGCTCCGAGTCGTCGAGGTTCTTGGTCTGCTCGTTGCGCACATTGAGGGTGTCGTGGAGGAATTGCACCATTGTGCGGAGGTCGTCGATGGTGTAGTTGCCGCTGCGAAGTGCAGTCACATATTCCTTGATTTGCTTCTGCACCTTCACCAGGTAGCCGCCAATCACCTTTTTATATTTCACGGTGGCCTCGCGGAGGCTTGCGGGAACCACATTGTCGATGTTCTTCACGAATACCACGTCGGCGTTCATGTCGTTGAGGTTCTCGATGAGAGCGCCATGGCCTGCCGGGCGGAACAGGAGCTTGCCATTCTCGCGATAAGGCTCATTGTCGGCAGTCACAGCCACGGTGTCGGTCGAAGCCTTCTGCTCCGAGAGCGATACGGAGTATTTCACGCCCCACTTCTGCTCCATAGCGGGCACCTTCTCGGCGATGAGAGCCTCAAATGCGCTGCGGTGCTCGGGCGACACGGTGAAGTGAATGTTCACATTCTTCTCGGCATCGGTGGCATATTGTGCGCCCTCCTCAAGATGCTCCTCGAGCGGAGTGTGCACTTCCTCGCCCACCTTGTGGAACCGGAGCAGTCCCTTGGGCATTGCACCATAGTTCATGCCCTCGCCGGTGATGAGGCACTTCACCACCTCCACGGGCTTGCCCTCGGACACGAGAGCCTTCACGCCCTTGCCATACACCTTGGCGCAGGCGGCATCGAGCGCGCTGAAGAAGGCAAAATTTTCAATCCCGGCAAAGAAGGCCTTCATAAAGTCGGTGGTAGGCTCCTCTACGCCTTCCGAAACAAACTCAAATAGGTTCTTGAACATGCGGCTGGCAGCTCCCGATGCGGGCACAAACTTCTCCACGGTGCCTCCGCCGGTGAGAAACGCGTCCCATGCCTGCTCGCAGCCCTGCTCCTCGGCGGCGTCGAGGCGCATGATGCCCTCGCCCACTGTGGCCACTGCCTTAATTTTCAAATAGGGAAAACCAGTCTTGAATCGGTTAAGTTGCTCCTCAAAGGTGGCTTCCGAAATCCCCTTCGATGCAAGCTGTTTCAGATCGTCAGATGTTAACATAATGATTTCTTGAATATTAAAAGTTAAATAAGTAAAACCGCTGTTTTTGGGTTTTCAAATTTACTCCATATTTCCCGAATAACCAAATTTTCGCCCCTCAATTTCGCCCTAACCGGCAACATTCCTGCATTTGCTGTTGGACGCTGCAAATTTTCGAAATTGCATATATTATTTTGATAAAAAAAGAATGATGTGGCGGAGTATCCTCAAGAAGAAAATTGAGGCA
>CAMGFF010000150.1 GCA_946055125.1 uncultured Prevotellaceae bacterium
AGCCTCGCATCCACTTGCTTCAAGACGAAAAAGCATGGAAGCCGTGAGTTTTCTTGGGCCGGGGCAAGGAATAATCGCGGATAATGTGTAAATTTGCAGCTGAATTTATCAAGAACATCATTTTTTCATAACTATGAATAAGGATTTAAATAAGGAAACACTTTGCGTGCAGGCCGGCTGGAAGCCCAAGAGTGGCGAGCCGCGCGTGCTGCCCATATATCAGAGCACTACATTCAAGTACGACACCAGCGAGCAGATGGCCCGCCTATTCGACCTTGAGGACTCGGGCTACTTCTACACTCGGCTCCAGAATCCCACCAACGATGCCGTGGCGTTGAAGATTGCGCAGCTCGAGGGTGGTGTGGCTGCCATGCTCACCTCGTCGGGACAGGCTGCCAACTTCTATGCTATCTTCAATATATGTGAGGCAGGCGACCACTTCGTTTGTGCCTCGCAAATCTATGGCGGCACTTTCAACCTTTTTGCCGTGACGATGAAGAAGCTGGGAATCGACGTGACTTTTGTTGATGCCGATGCCGACGAGTCGACAATCTCGGCTGCATTCCGCCCCAATACCAAGGCGCTTTTCGGCGAGACCATAGCCAATCCCGGCATGAATGTGCTCGACATTGAGAAGTTTGCCCGCATTGCCCACAGCCATGGCGTGCCGCTTGTGGTCGACAACACCTTTGCCACTCCCATCAACTGCCGCCCCTTTGAGTGGGGAGCCGACATTGTGACCCATTCCACCACAAAGTATATGGACGGCCATGCCCTCACCGTGGGAGGCGTGATTGTGGACAGCGGCAACTTCGACTGGGAGGCTAATGCCGGGCGATTCCCGGGACTCACACAGCCCGATGAGTCGTATCACGGACTCACCTACTCCAAGACATTCGGCAAGATGGCTTACATCCAGAAGGCCACGGCGCAGCTCATGCGCGACTTCGGCGCAATCCAGTCGCCGCAGAATGCCTTCTTGCTCAACGTGGGACTTGAGACGCTGCACCTGCGCATGGAGCGGCACTGTAGCAACGCCATGAGGGTGGCACAGTGGCTCAGCGACAACCCTAAAGTGGCGTGGGTGAAATATGCCGGGCTACCCGGCGACCGCTATCACGACCTTGCCACGAAGTATATGCCCAAGGGCACCTGCGGTGTGCTTGCCTTCGGCCTTAAAGGCACTCGTGAGGACGCAATAGCATTCATGGACCGGCTGAAGATGATTTGCATCGTCACTCATGTGGCCGACGCCCGCACCTGCGTGCTTCACCCGGCGAGCCATACCCACCGCCAGCTATCGGACGAGCAGCTCATCGAGGCCGGCGTTGCCCCCGACCTTATCCGCCTCTCGGTGGGCATAGAGAACGCCGACGACATCATTGCCGACATCAGCCAGGCTCTTGGCGAATAACATTTTCATAGAAATCACAACTCACCCACCTTCAGAAAAAACACTCTTTGCGATGACCACACTGAGAAAACCATTATTGCTATCTCTGCTCCTGTGCCTCGCGGCATCGGGCGCATGGGCACAGCTCAATCTGCCCACTAAGTTGATGAATGGGCGTGAATACTATTACTACAAGGTGAAGTCGAAAGAGTCGATCTATGGCATTGCCCGCAAGCTCAACCTTTCGCAAGACGACATAGTGAGGCACAACCCCACGGCCGCACAAGGGCTGAAGGACAAGCAGATGCTTTTCTTCCCCGTAGATGAATACGCTCCTGGCAAGAAAGCCGAGGAGCATGTGGCAGTGACGGCACCCACCGAGCTGACTCACACCGTGGAGCCGGGCGAAACACTCTTCGGCATTGCACGCGCCTACGGGCTAACCATGGATGAAGTGCTGAGGCTCAACCCTCAGGTGAAAGAGGGCAGCCTAAAGGCCGGAGCCATTCTGCGGCTCTCGCAGCCCGAGGAGGGCACAATCTTTGTCACCGTGCCTAAAGGAAGCACTCTCTTCAGCACCGCAAAGCGCTACAACACCACCGTGGAGCAAATAATGACCCTCAACCCGGGCATCTCGCCGAGCAACTTCAAGGCCGGCGATGTGATTCGCATTGTGCCAAATAGCGCAAAGCTCGTGGAGCGCGAGGAGGTGGTGACCAAATATTTTCCCTATGTGGTGCAGAAGGGCGACTCCTTTGAGAGCATAGCCCACGACAATGGCATCACCCTCACCCAGCTGCGCCAGGCTAATCCCGACGTGGAGAAGCTGAAGAAGGGCACTATCATCTACCTGCCCCGGCAGGTGACCGAAACTGTGATGGTATCGCCCAATGCCTCGCCCGACAGCACCGAGCACAAGCTCCGTGAAATATACCGCGACGTGCACTTCGGCAAGACCGACGACACTATAAGTGTGGCCCTGATGCTGCCTTTCATGCTCAATGAGGAGGCTCCATCGAAGCAGGCACGCCTATTCACTGAGTTCTACAAGGGATTCCTCCTCGCCGTCGACGACTTGCGCAACCGCACCTCGAAGCACATAAGCATAAACGCCTACGACACCGAGGGCTCTCTCGCCACCACACGCCTTATTCTCGCCAAGGAGGAGCTGAAGCACATGGACCTCATCTTCGCACCCGACAACAGCGAGCAAATCTCGATTATAGCCGACTTTGGCAGGGAAAACGACGTGAACGTGGTCAACTCTTTCTCGACCAAAAACGAGGATTACCTCGACAATCCTTGCGTGTTTCACCTCAATGCCCCAAATGCCTTCATGAACGTGAAGGTGGCCGACTGGATTATCTCCCACTTCAAGGGCTACGACATTGTGCTCCTGCGCGACGATGAGGGTGAATCAAAGGAAATTGTGGCAACCCTGCGCGAAAGGCTCCTGGCCGCCGGACACCGATTCCACGACTATGGCATCAACCCGCTGCTCAACAGCGAGGAACTCAGCTCCACGCTCACCGAGGGCGGAAAGTATCTCTTTATCACCAATTCGGGAAGCAAGCGAACACTGCAGCGCATAGCCCCGTCATTGGTGTCGATCAAGGAGAACCGCACCGATATTTCAATGGCTCTCTTCGGCTATCCCGAGTGGAGCACCTACCTGGGCGTGTGTGAGGGCAACCTCAAGAAAATCGACACTTACTTCTATTCACGCTTCTTCGCGGTGGACAGCGACTACGATACCCGGCAGCTGCGCAACAACTTCAAGCACTGGTATGGCGAGGAAATGATATATGCCGCACCACAGTTTGGCATACTTGGCTATGACACCGGCTACTTCTTCCTCAAGGCTTATATCGATGAGAACTCCTCGTTCAACATTCCCTCGTTCACCGGTGTGCAGACCGACTTCCGCCTTGAGCGTGCAAGCAACTGGAGCGGCATGGTGAACAAGGCCGTGTATGTCGTGCACCTTGCGCCCGACGGCACCATATCGCGCGAGCTGAAGTAAAACATCACTCTTTTTCACTAAAATCAATCCCCCTAAGATGAAGCATTTTTCAATTCGCCTGATAATTCTCCTTATTGCTGCCCCTATGGTCGCCTTAATGCAGGCGCAGACTCACTATGAGTCGAATTTCACCATTGGCGCCAAGGGCGGCGTCACCCTGTCGATGGCCTCGTTCTCCCCCACAGTGCAGCAGTCGATGCTCAAGGGAATGATTCTTGGCGCCACTTTCCGCTATGTGGAGGAGCGCAACTTTGGCGTGATTGCCGAGGTGAACCTGGAGCAGCGTGGCTGGCAGGAGGACTTCGAGGAAGCCCCCTACAACTACAGCCGCACCCTCACCTACATTCAGGTGCCGCTGCTCACCCACATCTACTTTGGCAGCACTAAGTTTCACGGATTCTTCAATGCCGGCCCCGAGTTTGCCTACATGATTGGCGAGAGCACCTCGGCCAACTTCGATGTGCACAACTATGCCGAACTGCCCGATTTCCCAATGGTGAACCGCAGCAACGAGCAACTGTCAATGCCCATAAAGAACAAATTCGACTATGGCATCTCGGTGGGCGCCGGAGCTGAGTATTTCTTGAGGCGCAACCACTCCTTGGTGCTTGAGGGCCGCTTCTATTTCGGCCTTGGCAATATGTTTGGAGCGTCGAAGAGCGACGTGTTTGCAGCCTCGCGAGGCATGTCGGTGCAAATCTCACTCGGCTACAACTTCCGCGTGATGTAGCCACAAATAGATACACACAGCACAGGCAGGGACATTCTCAATGGAGTGTCCCTGCCTGTGCTGTATTGTTCTGATTGTCGTGCCGCGTCAGTCCACCTTGTGGAGGTCGTGGCCCATGCGCACTTTCTTGGTGTGCATGTAGTAGCGGTTGTACTCATTGGGCACCACCTCAATAGGCACATTCTCCACCACTTCGAGGCCGTAGCTCTGCAAGCCCACGCGCTTCACGGGGTTGTTGGTGAGCAGTCGCATCTTTGTCACGCCCAGCTGGCGCAGAATGTTGGCTCCCACGCCATAGTCGCGCTCATCGGCCTTGAAGCCGAGGTGGAGGTTGGCGTCGACGGTGTCGTAGCCTTTTTCTTGGAGCTTGTAGGCGCGAATTTTGTTCATCAGGCCAATGCCGCGGCCTTCCTGGTTCATATACACCACCACGCCCTTTCCGGCTTTCTCAATCTCCTTCATTGCCAGGTGCAGCTGCTCGCCACACTCGCAGCGCATGGAGCCGAAAATGTCGCCTGTGGCACAGGAGGAGTGCACACGCACGAGAATCGGCTCATCGGCTTTCCACTCACCCTTCTTGAGGGCTATATGCTCCAGCCCGGTCGACATCTCGCGGAATGGAATGAGCTTGAAGTGCCCGTAGGCGGTGGGCATATCCACCTCGTCGCCGGCCTCCACCACGTTCTCGGTGCGCAGGCGATAGGCTATAAGGTCCTTGATTGAGATGATCGGGAAGCCATGCTTCTTGGCAATCACTGAGAGCTGAGGCAGGCGAGCCATTGTGCCGTCCTCGTTGATAATCTCAATGAGAGCGGCCGCCGGATAGAGCCCGGCAAGGCGTGTGAGGTCGACTGCCGCCTCGGTGTGGCCGGCACGCACCAGCACGCCGCGGTCCTGGGCGCGGAGAGGGTTAACGTGGCCCGGGCGGCCCAGGTCGGTGGGCTTCAGCGCGGGATTGGCGAGGGCGCGAATGGTCATGGCGCGGTCGTGCATCGACACGCCCGTAGTGCAGCCCTCGAGCAGGTCGACGGTCACGGTAAACGGCGTGCCGAGCATCGAGGTGTTCTCCTCCACCTGCATGTTGAGGTCGAGCTCATGGCAGCGCTGCGCGGTAATGGGAGTGCACAGCACCCCGCGTCCCTCGCGCATCATGAAGTTCACTTTCTCCTCGGTGATTTTCTCGGCGGCGATAATGAAGTCGCCCTCATTCTCGCGGTCCTCATCGTCGACCACAATCACGAATCCGCCATTGCGCATCTGCTCCACGGCCTCCTCGATAGTATTTAATTTAATCTCTTCGTACATAAAAAACTCGTTTCGGTGAAAAGTCAATAGTTAATAAGGGGGTTATGAAATTTTTGGGGAAGAGGGAGAGCCATCTCCCCCACCCCACAATTTTCGTGCAAATTTAGCGATTTTCCGCGCAACAAAAAAACATTCCACCTGTTTTTTTGCACCTCGGCGCCATGAGGTTATATTAAATGCGTAACATTGATTTTCTTGTATTTCTTTCCCATGCCAAGGGCAAATGCCATTTGGTCTTTGATTCTATGTTTTAAAATAATGGCTGGTAGAGGTGTAAATGTTTGATTTTTTGAATGGCTGCATGAATGTATGCCGTAGTACAGGAATTTGCTGTCTAATCCTTTTGCCATAGTGCTAAGCGTTTTGTGGATAGAATGAGTCCCAGTTGGTGAGTTCGGTAGTGTTGGCTATGTGCAGTTTTGAATATAGCCAGTTGCTGCCTTGCCGAATGATGATGCCGCCAAAGAGCGGTTGCTCCTTGGTGGTGTGCGCTGCTGCATAGTCGATGAGTGCGTTGTG
>CAMGFF010000151.1 GCA_946055125.1 uncultured Prevotellaceae bacterium
CGGGATATTGTCCCTCCTCGTGGAGCTTAGCAAGCTTAGCCACCACTTCGGGGCGATCCTCGGGATAGGTCACGCCAAACCACTTCGATGTAGTCGGGAGCACCTCACAAGTTGCTTTGCCCTGCTTGATGAGCGTGTCCACCATCAACGGAATGAAGAACTCGCTCTTCAGGTTAGCCTGATTCTTCGGGTCGGCAAGGAACTGCTTGAAGTATTCCTCGCTGTGGGCGAAGTAGTCGGGAGTGAAGCCCCAGAAGTTCATCGAGCACGGAGTGTTGTCGGGAATCGACACCCACTGGTCGTTCTCATCGAGATATTGCACCACACCGTCGTGGCGCTCAATCTTGGTGCGCTCCACCACGCCGGTGAGCATGTGGGTCTTCTCGTCGTTCTCGCAGATTCCACGGCTCACTGTGCCGCTCTCCGATAGGGTGTTGCTCACGCTGAAGCCAACCATGGCATAGCGGCCTGTGCTGCCCTCGGGAAGCTCCGAGAGGAACTTGCCCATCACTACAAATGCGTCGCGGTCGTAGAAGTCGTCGCAGTTGAGCACGGCAAACGGCTCCTTTATCACATCCTTGCCCATCATCACGGCATGGTTGGTGCCCCATGGCTTCACGCGGCCTTCGGGCACTGTGAATCCCTCGGGAAGTGAGTCGAGTGCCTGGAAGCACAGCTCGCACGGCACATGGCCTTCATATTTCGACAGAATCTGCTCGCGGAACTGCTGCTCGAAGTCGCGGCGAATCACCCACACGATTTTGCCAAAACCGGCCTGAATGGCATCGTAGATGCTATAGTCCATAATGCTCTGTCCCTGTGGTCCAAGGGTGTCGAGCTGTTTCAGACCGCCATAACGGCTGCCCATGCCTGCTGCAAGAAGGAATAATGTAGGTTTCATAATGACTCTTTTTTTTCTGTTTGTGTTTTGTTGTTGAGATTATAAAGTTTTGAATTTGAATACTATCTCGCGGTCGTAGCGCTCGCCGGCCTTGAGGAGCTGCGTGGGGAATTGAGGCTGGTTGGGTGCGTCGGGCACGCCCTGGCACTCAATTGCCACTGCGTCGTAGTCGGCAAAGTCGCAGCCTTTCTTGCCCTTGGGAGCTCCGGCGAGCCAGTTGCCGGTATATACCTGCGCGGCGGGCTGGTCGGTGGCCACTTCCACCACGCGGCCGGTGCTCTCGTCGGTGAGCACTGCCACGGTCTTCATCGAGCCGTCCCAGCCATCCACGAGCCAGCAGTTGTCGTAACCCTTGCCATAGATGAGTGCGGGGAAGTCGGCCTTGATATCCTCGCCAAGCGTCTTGGCTGTGGTGAAGTCCATTGGCGTTCCTGCCACCGGGGCTATCTCGCCGGTGGGAATCAAGGTGTCGTCGGTGGGCACATAGTTGCTGCAAGCGAGCCACAGCTTGTGGCCGAGCACCGAGCCGGTGCCTTCGCCCGAGAGGTTGAAGTAGGTGTGGTTGGTGAGGTTCACTATGGTGTCGGCATCGCTCACCGCTGCAAGCTTCAAGCTCAGCGTGCAGTCGTCGCTCCAGGTGTAGGTGGCGGTCACTATCATGTTGCCTGGATAGTGCTCGTCGCCATCGGGGCTGAAGTGGGTGAACACCACGCTGTCACCTTCCACGCGGCTGTTCCATATTTGGTTCTGGAAGCCCTCGGGGCCTCCGTGCAGGGCGTTGGGACCATTGTTGATGGCGAGCTGATACTCCTTGCCACCCACAGCGAATTGTCCCTTTGCAATGCGGTTGGCATAGCGGCCGGGCACCTTGCCGGCACATGGCCCGTCGTAGAGATAGCCGGCGGCATCGGCATAGCCCAGCACCACATCTTCCATCACGCCATTTGCATCGGGCACCACCACCGAAACGATGCCGGCGCCGAGGCTCGACACCTCGACGCTTGCACCGCTTGCGTTTGTGAGTTTATATATGGCAATCTCGCCCTTGGACGATACTGCCACACGCTTTGTTACGTTCATTTTTCTTCCTCTTGTTTATGAAATGCGGCGTGCGCCATCCGAAATCACCACGTCATACACCTTTGGCTCGTGGCCATACTTGGCCGCGAATTTCTCCTTGGCTGTGGCGATGAATTTGTCGTAGAGCTCCTCCTTCACCAGGTTGATGGTGCAGCCACCGAAGCCGCCACCCATGATGCGCGAGCCGGTCACGCCACACTCCTTGGCGATGTCGTTGAGGTAGTCGAGCTCCTCGCAGCTCACCTCATAGAGCTTCGACATTCCGGCGTGGGTCTCATACATCTTCTGGCCCACGGTCTCGAAGTCGCCCTTCTCAAGTGCCGCACACACTGCAAGCACGCGCTCCTTCTCACCGATTACATACTCGGCACGCATGTAGTCCTCCTCCGAAATCTGATCCTTCACGCGGTTGAGGTCGTCCATCTCGGCGTCGCGAAGGGTCTCAATGCCAAGAGCGGCAGCCACGCGCTCACACGACTGGCGACGCTTGTTGTAGGGCGAATCCACAAGCTCGTGCTTCACCACCGAGTCAACAAGCACCAGCTTGTAGCCGTCGGCCTTGAAGGGGAAATACTCAAACTCGCCCGAGCGGCAGTCGAGGCGCATGAGGCAGTCCTTCTTGCCATGAACCGATGCAAACTGGTCCATGATGCCACAGTTCACGCCGCAATAGTTGTGCTCAGTGGATTGGCCGATGCGTGCAAGCTCATATTTCTCAATCTTGTTGTCGTTGAACATATCGTTGAGAGCATAGGCAAAGCACGACTCAAGTGCTGCCGACGACGACAGGCCTGCGCCAAGTGGAATGTCGCCTGCGAAGATTGCGTCGAATCCCTTCACTGTTCCGCCACGCTTTATTGTTTCACGGCATACGCCAAATATATAGCGTGCCCACTGCTGCTTAGGGGCATCCTCTTCGTTGAGTCCAAACTCGGCATAGTCGTCGATGTCGATCGAATACACACGCACCTTGTCGGTTCCGTTCTCCTTGATTTTGGCCTTGATGCACTTGTCGATTGCACCCGGGAACACGAATCCGCCATTATAGTCGGTGTGCTCACCAATGAGGTTGATACGACCCGACGATGTGTAGAGAGCTGCTCCGTCGGCAAAAAGTTCCTTCAGTAATTCTTTGATTTTTTCTTTCATTTTATTAGTTTTAGTTGATTAAGTAAAAATGTTACACGATAG
Source organism: uncultured Prevotellaceae bacterium (assembly GCA_946055125.1). Lineage (GTDB taxonomy): Bacteria > Bacteroidota > Bacteroidia > Bacteroidales > Muribaculaceae > CALZFJ01. Next base: position 3,173 of record CAMGFF010000151.1, read on the forward strand.
GTGGTTTTCGTTCCCCAAAATTAGGCATTTTTTTTCATTCGGCAAGAATATTTTTATTCCATATTTTAGTAAAAAATGTTCAAATATGGGTAATCAGGTGTTTTTTCGACCTTTTTTTGCAAAGCGAGGCTTCACACCGGTGGTGAAGCCTCGCTTTTATGTCGCTATTTCACATCGATAGTCACTGTGCACGGCTTCACTCCCTTGGCGCGTGCCACAAAGGTGATTTTGCCCGGCTCCTTGCCGGCTTGCACAATGGCGGTGAGCGCTCCGCTGAAGAGTGGCATCTCCTTGCCCTGGAAAGAGTAGAGACAAGTGGGGTCGCCATTGGCGGTAGCGCGGAAGCTGCCTGCTCCCGTCACGTCGAATTTCACAAGGCGGCTGTCGGTGGGCACGAGGTTGCCGTCTTTGTCGGCCACCTGCACGGTCACATAGGCCAGGTCCTCACCATCGGCTGTGAGCGCGGTGCGGTTCACCGTTGCCACTAAGTGGTGCGGCTTGCCTGCCGTGCGCACGGTTTTCTCCATGGCTCTGCGACCCCGGGCGTCGTAGGCCACCACTTTCACCTCACCCGGCTCATAGAGCACTTCATTCCACATGAGGCGGTAGCGGGTCATGAGCGTGGAGTCGTTCTTCTCGCGCACGCCGCAGCTCTTGCCATTGATGAAAAGCTCGGCCTTGGGATAGCTCGTGTATACGAATACCGGTGTCACCTCACCCTCACGGCCTTTCCAGTTCCAGTGTGGAAGCACGTGCAGCGTGGGGTCTTTCTTGTTCCACACCGAGCGGTAGAGGTAGTAGCGGTCCTTGGGCAGCGACGCGAGGTCGATTATGCCGAACACCGAGCTGTGGTTGGGCCATGCGTCGGTGTCGTAGGGCGACGGCTCGCCGAGGTAGTCGAAACCGGTCCACACAAACTGGCCGATAACCCACTCGTGGTCGTCGTCGCGGGCAAAGTCGTATTCGGGGGTGTTGCTCCACGAGCAAGCTTCATTGTCGTAGCTGCTGCTCTGGTGGTTGGCGTGAATCTCGGTGTGATGCTCTCCCCACTTCACCGGGAAGTGATACACTCCGCGGCTCGACACCGTGGATGCCGTTTCCGAGCCGAGAATCAGGCCCTGCGGCAAGCGGCGGTAGCACTCGTCGTAGTATTGCGGCTTGTAGTTGAAACCGGGAATATCGAGCGTGGCGGCAAAGCCATTGTCGAGCACCGACTTTATCTGGTCGCAGCCGCAAGTGGCGGGGCGTGTGGGGTCGAGGCGGTGAATGATGTCTTGCAGCATCACCAGCTCGTTCATGCCCACGGGGCTCCACTGACCCGTCACCTCATTGCCTATCGACCACATCACCACTGCCGGCGAGTTGCGGAAGTGCTTCACCATGTTCTCCATGTCGCGCTCCGCCCAGTCGTTGAAGAAGCGGCCATAGCCATTGGGCGACTTGGGGCGGAAGCTCCAGTCGTCGAATGGTTCCACCATGAGCATCATTCCGAGCTCATCGCATAGCTCCACCAGCTCGGGGGCGGGCATGTTGTGCGAGGTGCGAATGGCATTGGCTCCCATCTCCTTGAGCAGCTCCACCTGATGGCGCAGTGCGGCGCGGTTCACTGCCGCACCCAGAGGGCCCAGGTCGTGGTGGTTGCACACGCCCTTGAATTTCGTCACCTTGCCATTGAGGAAGAATCCCTTCTCGGGCACATATTTTATCGAGCGAATGCCGAAGCGGGTGTCGTAGCTGTCGACCACCTTGCCGTCGAGGCTCAGCGTGGTGCGGGCCACATAGAGTGCCGGCGTGTCGGTGCTCCACAGCTGCGGCTTCTTCACCAGGAATTGCTGCACAAACTTCTGCCCGCGGGCGATGTACTCATTCTCGCGGCTTGCCACCTCGCGACCGTCGGGGTCGAGAATCACGGTCTTCACCATCACCTTCTCGCCCATGGGCCACTCGGCTTTAGTGCGAGCGCCGGCAATCTCCATGCTCAGGTTCACCGTGGCACACTCGGCCGACACATCGGGAGTGGTCACAAAAGTACCCCACACGGGGATATGCACGCGGTGGGTGTTGATGAGGTGCACGTTGCGGTATAGTCCCGCGCCGGGATACCAGCGCGACGCCTGCTCAAAGTTCTCAAGGTTCACCTCAAGCGCGTTCTCGCCCGGCTTCACCACACTATCAATGTTCACATAGAAAGAGTTGTAGCCATAGGGCCAGTAGGCCACTTCCCTGCCGTTAACCTTCACATGGGCATTGCTCATAGCGCCATCGAAGAGGAGCGTGAGGGCACGGTCGGCAGTGTCGGGCACCACAAAAGTAGTTTTGTAGGAGCCTTTGCCAATGAATGGCAATCCGCCGGTGCGGCCTGTCTTCCACGTAGCCACCTTCTCGCCATTCTGCTCCACAGCCACCTTTTGCAGGTCGTTGTTTCGGTCGAATGGACCATAGATTGCCCAGTCGTGGGGAACGGTCACATTCTCCCACTGCGATGTGGCAGAGGCCTCACCGCGGCAAAACTGCCACGACTCCTTCAGGAGCGACTCTTGGCGTGCGCCAAGAGTCACCACCGAAGTCATCAATGCAGTCACAAAAAATGCTGTTAGTCTCATTTTCATGCTGTGATATAGGTTGTTTCTTTTTTTGTTTATGTAATCCTTACAGTATCTCCCCCACTTCTTACCTCTTACCTCTTACCTCTTACCTTTTTTCCCTATTTGAAAGCATCGAGAGCCTCGGTGGGCGTGCCATTGTCGAAGCAGCCCTTGTTGTAGCCGCCATTGTAGCCCGCC
>CAMGFF010000152.1 GCA_946055125.1 uncultured Prevotellaceae bacterium
CTTGATATTTTCACTTCGGTGGAGTTCTACACTATCGCCGTCACGGTGGCTATCCTCATCGTGGGCTTCATTTTCAATCCCTCGCGCCGCTCGCCGGCCATGACCTATCTCTATGCAGCTTCCATAGAGCCCTCGGCCGGCGGTGATGCCGATGGCCGGCGGCTTGAGATTGAGTCGCTCGACGACTTCACACTGCTCCTGCGCCGCCGCGGCGCTCCCCTGCCCGAGGGCGCTTCGGCTTTTGCCAATGTGGAGCTGGTAGATGACAAGGTGACGGTCACCGAGAAGCTGTCGGCAAGCAATCCCATGGCTACACTCGCCTGCTACGACGTGACTGTGCGCATCGACTGCCTCAAGGCCACCCGCTATCACCTGCGCTACGAGGTGCCCGCCGCGGGACTGTGGGGCGTGTGCGTGGTGGTGAACCGCGACCGCTTTGCTTCCACCGCCAGCCTGCAGCTGTGATTTGTGGCCGCCACACACAATTATGTGGCAAAGAATACGTTATTTATAAGAATTGCTATATACTCGATAACTTGTAGATATATGATGACCAACGTGTTTCTGCGACCATTATACCGCTTCGCTGCCATTGTCGTGCTGGCCGTGGCCTCGTCGCTCTCACTCCCGGCTCAGACGGGCGTGGGCAACTGGGTGATTCACCCCGTGTTTGCCGGCAACATCACCAATATCATCGATACCGGCGACTTGGTGTATTATCTCACCGATGGTAATCTCTTCTACTACGACAAGAAGGCCGAGGAGAACCACTTCCTCTCGCGCAACAACAAGCTCAACGATGTGACCGTGCGCCAAATCTACTACAACTACGACGCACGCTACCTCATGGTGGTGTACGACTCCTCAAATATCGACGTGATTTACCCCGACGGCTCAGTGACCAACGTCCCCGACATTGCTCATGCCGACATCGACCCTAAGGGCATCAACCACATCACCTTCAGTGGCAACAAAGTGATGGTGGCCACCGACTTTGGCTTCGCTATCCTCAATGCCGACAAGGACTTTGAGGTGACCGAGTCGCAGAACTTCGGCGTGAAAACCACCTCGATAACTCAGGTGAGCGACTTCCTTATCATCAGCAACGAGAATGGAGCCTTCTCCTCGCCCAAGTCGCTGGCAATGCACTCGCTCAGCACTTTCACGAAGTTTCACACCTATCCCGGCTCCAGGTTCTACAATATCAACGACTCTACCATTCTCATGGACGAGGGCTGGATTTACCGCTGCGTCTTCGATGCTGCCGGCATGAAGTCGAAGGAGGTCACCGCACGGGTGTCGCTGCGCAATATCGCCACCACCAGCACCGGCTTCATCGGCACCTCGCTCTATGAGCCCAGCAAGATGGTGACCATCGACCGCGAGGGTATCACCGGCACCATCCACGACCTGCCCGAGGAGATGAGAAAGTCGATAGTGACCACCGCCGAGACCGATGGCTCGATATGGGAGCTCTCGGCCAAGGGCGTGCGCCACCTCACCGTGGAGAATGGCGCGGTGGCCACGGTGATGGCCGACTACTTCAGGTATAACGCATCCACGGTGATGTATCCCTATTACCTTGTGTTCAACGAAGCCCTTAACCGGCTCTTGGTGACCGACTGCGGCCCTAACTTATATGCTACCGACTATATCAGCCCTGCTCACATCAGCTCGCTTGAGAATGGCTTCTGGACCGACATGATGCCCGACAGCATTCCCACCATTGGAACCATGCCCGACGGAAAGCTGCGCGGTATCTACACCCCGGTGATAGACCCCGACGACCCCGAAACCTACTACATCGGCTCCTGGTTTGAGGGTCTGTACAAAATAAAAAACCGTGAGGTGGTGGCAAAGTACGACTGGACCAACACTAATATGGAATCGGCATGGGCTCCTACTGTGAACTGCCTGTGGATGGACAGCAACAAGACCCTGTGGGCCTACTTTGCCCGCAACAACCACACTCTCTACGCCCTGCCTCGCGCAAAGCAGGCTGCCCCCACTGCCGACGACTGGATTCCGGTGAACGTGACTATGGCCGAAACCACCCAGCACAAGACACAGATGATGGTCACCAGCCGCGATGAGCTGAAGCTTATGATTGTCACTGGCGCAAGCAACCAGCTCCTCATCTTCGACGACAAGGGTAATCCCGCCAACTCCAAAATCACTTCGCGTATTTTCTCCTCCGGCGACTTTACCGACCAAGACGAGAAACCTTTTGAGTGGGACGCCCTCGCATGCTTCCACGAGGATGCCACAGGGCATGTGTGGCTCGGCACCACCAATGGAGTGGTGGAGTTCAATCCCACAAATGCCTTCGACGACGACTTCCGCATAAACCGCATCAAGGTGCCGCGAAACGATGGAACCAACTATGCCGACTATCTTCTCTCGGGCACCATCGTCACGGCTATCGCCCACGATGGCGCCAACCGCAAGTGGATTGGCACTCGCCACATGGGCCTGTACCTCGTGAGCGCCGATGGCTCGCAGATTCTCAAGCACTTCACCACCGACAACAGTCCGCTCACCAGCAACAACATTATCTCGCTGTGCTGCAACCCCACGAATAATGCCGTGTATGTTGGCACGCCCTTAGGCCTGCTCGAATACTACAGCGACGCCGCACCGGCTGCCGAGAGCTTCAGCGAGATTTATGCCTATCCCAATCCCGTGCGACCTGAATATGGCGGCGACATCATCATTGCGGGCCTCATGGAGAACTCGCTCGTGAAAATCGCCGACTCGGCCGGCCGGGTGATTCGCCAGCTGCAATCCACCGGAGGAATGGTGTCGTGGGACGGCTGCTACCAAGGCGGCGGGCGCGTGGCCACCGGCGTTTACTATGTGATAGCCTCAAGCAGCGACGAATATGGCGGCAAGAGCGAGGGCGTAGTCACCAAAATCCTCTTCATCAAGTAACATCAAAACTGCGATACACTGAAAATTGCCGGGTGGCACCTCAATATGGGTGCCACCCGGCAATTATATTGCATTTCCCCAATTATGCTTTCACTCAGCAGCGAGCGAGTTGAGGTGCTCGGCGTAGATGCGGCAGGCGAGTGCCACGGTTTCCACGCAGGGACGCTTCTTGTAGTATTCGGGGGTGCGCTCCTCGGGCTTGGTGGTGATGGGGGTCATGGGCTTCAGCCCCAGCAGTTCTGAGCAGACGATTGAGCCGGCTTCTTTCTCAAATTGGTGTGCAAGCTGCTGCACAAGCTCATAGTTGCGGGCCTTGCCCTCGTTGTCGCCCTCGGTTACCGAGCCATTTTCCAGTCCGGCAAGGATAAACATGCCGCTCACTGCGCCGCAGGTGAGGCGCATTCGGCCCATTCCGCCGCCAAAGGAGGCTGCCATGCGCAGCCCCAGGCATGGGTCGAGGCCATACACGTCGGCAAATGCCGCCACCACTGCCTGCGAGCAGTTGTATCCTTTCTTAAACCATTCTCGGCCGCGCTCCATGCGCTCTTCCACGTTCACTTTCATTGTGTAAATAGGTTATTGTTGATTTTATTTATTTTTTTGAGCTGATTAGCCGGGGGCTGTTATCTTAGCACATTTATAGTACCCACCTTGGTGCCTGATGTGGCAGCAGGTGGCGTGGCGGTGGCTGTGTAGCGGCCCGAGGGCACGCGCTTGCCGGCATCGTCGGTGAGGTTCCACAGGGCAGTGCCGCCGTCGGCCTCAATGGTAGCCACTTTCTTGCCTTTGGCATTGGTGATGGTCACTGTTGAGCCTGATATGAGATGCTCAATGGTTACGAAACCGGTGTAGCCCGGTGCTACTTGCGATGGCATTATGGTCACGCTTGAGTAGTCGGTTTCACCGGGTGTGACACCACGGTTGAGCTCGATAAGTCCGTAGTTGGTACCGATATATACTGTGGAGCCATGAGGCTTGCAATACACGGCGAGAATCTGGTCGGATGGCAGAATGCTGTTCTCGGTGGTGTAGTGGTTGATCACATGGGTGCCGTCGGCGCTCACTTCATATAAGCCGTCCGACATGGTGCCAAACCAGTAGTGTCCCTGTGCGTCCTCGCTCATCGCGCTCACGTCGAGGCTGCTGAGCAGGTAGTTGCCGTCCTCTGTCTTGTAGCGGTAGGCGTGGAAGTCGGGGTCGAAGGCCTTGGTGGGGTCGTAGCTGAACACGCCGTCGGTGGTGCACACCCATATCATCTCCTTCGAGTCCTCATAGAGGGCATAGTAGCGGTTGGGGGCGAATTTGTCGCCATACTGGTCGGTGTAGGACGACAGGCGTGCCACCCGTGGGCTTGGGTTGCCGGGGTCGCCGCCATCGTCGATTATCAGGGTTGATGATAGCCATCCGCCGGTATAGGCTATTTTCAGGTCGGTGTTGTGGGTGATGAGCATCAGTGCTCGATGGTCTGTTTCCGATGGCATCTTGGTGCTGATGCGGATCCAGTCGTCGGTGGTCACTGCAGGGCTGTTCACCTTGTCGGCTGGCAGCACGAAGAGCTGGAAGCCGTCGTCGGTTACGCCATTCACCCACATGTTCTTGTGGGCATCAAATGCTATGGCGTTGGTTCGGCATTCCCAGTTGAGTCGCAGGGGGCTGTTGGTCCAGTCGTATTTCGCCACCACCTCGGTGCCTGTCACCTTGTAGATTCCCTCGAGCCAGGTTCCGAAGAAGTAGGTGTCGGGGTCATCGGGGTGGAAAGTGGGGGTGTAGATGTCCTTTATCACATTCTTGGTGGAGCTGGTGTTTGAGGTGGGTACGGTGGTGGGGGTTATATTGGTGATTATGCCATTTTGCAGGGTGTTGATGCCACCTATGCGGTTATAATTTGTGTCGATGTTGTTGCTGCCGCGGGTGGTCAAGTAAAGGCGGTCGTTGTGCCATAACATCGTGCCCACGCGGGCTATGCTGGTGGCGTTGGGCTTGATCCACTCGCTGAGTGGGGTGGTGGTGCCGCCCTGTGGCGCGATGTGGCGCAGTCCGGTTGAGGCGAGTTCCCACAGCGAGCCGTCGCTCTCGGTGTTGCTGCGAATGCCTCCCGCTCCGGCATTAAGGTATGTGATGTTACCCTCACGGTCGGCTATGCCTATGGTTGCGGCGTTGAGTCCCGAGATTACTATTCCGTCGGCCGATGGCACGGTGCGCAGGCCCATCGAGTAGAATAGCTGCTTGTCGGTGAGCGAGGAGCCGCTGCCTATGGTCATGAGCTTCACGGTGTCGGTGGTGGTGATGAAGAATGAGTTCTCGGTGGCAGGAATCAGCAGTCCGCCAATATTGTTGGCACACAGGGTGAAAGATTTCATAGATGCGTGCTGCCCGGTGGCGGGAGCTTGGTAGATGGCTGAGTCGGTACTGAGGATTATGAGGTCGCCTACGCGGGTCACCGATTTCACCTTGGAGTAGAAAATGCACTGCTCCACCATGCGGCGAGCCACCAGGTCGTAGGCCAGATAGCCAAAGTCGGTTGCCACATACATCACGTTGCCGGCAAAGGATATGTCGTTGATGGCGCGTGTTGAGGTTAGTTCCATGTCGGCTATGCAGGGCAGGTTGGTCACCGAGCCGTCGGGGCCTATGATGTCGATGTTGGAGGTGTCGTAGGCCACTACCACGCAGCTGGATGTGGGGTTGTAGTAGATTCCGCTCACGGTGGTGTCGCTGAGCTTGTTCCGCTTTGAGAGGCTGCTTATGGTCTGTGAGGCTTTGTCGTAGCCGAAGAGGGTGTTGTCGCTCACGAAGTACACCACATCCCGGGTGGCAACCACGGTTGTGGGGCTCTGTCCGGCCACTCCATATATATTCCAGTCGCCGGTCTTCAGCTGGGCAGAGGTGGAGAGGGCAAATGCCAAGTAGGCACAGAGCACCGATAAAAGTCGTAGTGTCATATTATTCTGTATGAAAGAAGTTGTTGATGTTTTTGCGTTAACTTTGCAAATTTACGATAATTCTGT
>CAMGFF010000153.1 GCA_946055125.1 uncultured Prevotellaceae bacterium
CGCAGAAACACACACCTTCCGGCAGAATATTCTCAATCATGGAGAAATTTGGCTCTCATCTGTGACAGGCTCAACCCCTGGCCGGCTTAGTTTCAAATCAGGACAAAAAAAGAGACACAAGCCCCACTTTCACAGCGTCTTGCTTGCGCCTCGCATCATCGAGAGATATTGAAACTTAACAGAAATGCCTTGTTAGTGCATTTGGCAGACTCTTCTGCCTTTTGTTGAGTGCTTTTGGCGGATAGCACACCGCCGGATTTTTCGTGCTATTTATCTTGCTTTTGTGCTTTTTCTACAACTATAACGGAGAAAGAGGCGAAAAAGTTCACCGAGATGAGAAATTTTTTTGAAAAAAAATTTCAAAGCGACCTTAACCGGCTCAGAATCTGCGCCACATGTGGAGTGGGGCGTATTCGCCATGCATCGGAGAGATAGGCCTGAGCCAGGGCGGCATAGTCGGCGCGAGTAGCCGGCTCGGAGGCAGAGGCGAGGGCGGTGTAGAAGTGCACGCCCATGCTGAGCAGGGCCTCGTAGTCGTCGGGGCGGTGGGCGAGGATGTGTCGGTAGCATCGCAGGGCGTCGTCGGTGCGGGCCTCCATTATGTAGGCGCGAGCGAGGATATGGGCGAGGCTGAGGCTCTCGGGAGTGTCGGCGAGCATTGCCTCGGCGATGTCGATCACTCCGCGGGCGTTGTGGCGGAAGTCGTAGTATTCGAGCAGATACACGTTGATTCCTCGGGCGAGCCAGGGCTGGCGCTCGCGCACAAGCAGCAGCAGCCGCTCATATTCGCGGCCCTCGCCGGTGGCGAAAGAGATGCCTTTCACGCCCGAGAAGATGGAGTCGAGGGCGATTCCCTGCTTCTGCGTGAGCTCGAAGAATCGCATCTGCTCGTCGTCGTTGCGCAGCATGCCGCAGGTGAAGATTGCGTGGTAGTAGGATGCCACATCATCGGGGCGCAGGTCGATCATCACCTCATACATGGCCAGCGCGCTGGGCCACTCCTGGTACTTGAAGAAGCGGCCGGCACGCACGCTTGCTGCCTCGTAGCGGCGTGAGGCGTCGGCATCGCCGGCGAGAGCAGCGGTGGCGAGGCACAGGGCTGTTATGGCAAGGAAAATTCTGCGCATAGGGTTCTTTTTATCAACGGCAAAATTAGTGAAAAAATATTATAATCGCTCGGTGTGTGACGGATTTTTTGTAATTTTGACGCTAATAAAGAAACAATAATATGGAAGAATTGAGAATACTCATTGCCGGAGTGTGGCAGTTTCTTGGGGCAGAGGGCGATGCACTTGCCGGCTTCACCCATTGGAGCATGCTGGCGCTGTCGCTGCTGGTGTCGCTGGGCTGTGGAGCCTTGGCGAGCTACATAGTGCGCCCCATAGTGCGCAAGATTGTGGAGAAATCGCCGTCGAAGATCGATGATGTGCTGCTCAATGACGATGTGCTGCTCTCGGCGTGCCGCATTATCCCGGCCATCGTCTTCCTCAACCTCGCGCCGATGTGCTTCGAGGGTAATAAGCCCCACTACTGGGTCTATGTGCTGATAGAGCGGGCGTCCGACGTTTACCTCACGGTGATGATACTCTCGCTCGTGAACCACATTCTCGACAATGTGAACCGCCTGAGCACCACTCACGACCGCCTGCAGAAGCACTACATTGGCGGGCTGGTGCAATTTGTGAAGCTCGGTGTGTTTTGCCTTGGCGCGATAATTGTGGTGGCTATTGTTATCAACCGCTCGCCCATGTCGCTCATTGCCGGACTTGGCGCGGCTGCCACGGTGATGATGCTGCTCTTCCGCGACAGCATCGTGGGCTTGGTGGCGGGCATTCAGCTCAATGTGAACGATATGCTCAAGCCGGGCGACTGGATTACCATTAAGAAGCTCGGCGTGGATGGAACAGTGCAGAAGGTGTCGCTCACCACGGTGAAGGTGCGCAACTTCGACAATACCATAGCCACCATTCCGCCATCGGTGCTGGTGAGCGACTCTTTTGTGAACTGGAAGGAGATAGGTGAGCGCGGCCGCCGTGTGAAGCGCACTATCTACATCGATGTGCAGTCGGTGCGTTTCGGCACAGCCGAGGAGGTGGCCGAGTGGCACAGCAGCGGCCTTGTGAGCGATGAGGAGGCTGCCTCGGCCGTGCCCCGGGTGGTGAACCTCACGGTGTTCCGCCGCTTCATCACCGAGTGGCTGCGGCGCAATGCCGAGGTGAAGCACGACGACTGGCTCATGGTGCGACAGCTTGAGCACACTCAGGGCGGACTGCCGATAGAGCTTTACTTCTACTTCCGCGAGACGGAGTTTGTGCGCTATGAGCAGCTTGCTGCCGAGGCGATGGAATATGTCGTTGCGTCGGCGGCGCAATTTGGGGTGCGGCTCTACCAGGCAGCGGCGTTAGTGGGGAGTTATTAATTATGAGTTAGGGGGTAGTAGGGATTAGTTAGGAGGGGGTGGGGTGTTTTGGAATTTTTATTGAAAAATGTGACCGGATTGTAATTTTTTAGTGAGTTTTTTATTGCTAAATTTGCAACGGCAATTATCGGAATGGCTTTTTTTCGTATGATTGATTTCACTCCTATAGCACGGCTTGCGTTCCGCAACAGGCTTGTTGAGGCTCAGCGCTTTGTGAATCACGGCGACGTGGTGCAGCGCGAGGTGCTCGATGAGCTGCTGCAGCAGGCGTCGCGCACCGAGATTGGGCAGCGCTATGGCTTCGGCGACGGAATGACCTACGCGCAATTCCGCGAGCGGGTGCCTCTGCACAGCTATGAGGACCTGCGAGGCGATGTGATGCGCATGGTGCGCGGCGAGAAGAATGTGCTGTGGCGCGGCGTGGTGCGCCGCTTCGCGCAGTCGTCGGGCACGAGCGACGGCAAGAGCAAGTATATCCCTATCAGCGACGACTCGCTGCATGGCTGCCACTACAAGGGCGGAAGCGATGTGGTGGCGCACTACTTGAATATCAACCCCGCGAGCCGCATGTTTGCCGGCAAGGGCTTTATTCTTGGCGGCAGTTTTGCCACTGAGCTTAGTCTGCCCCGTGGAGTGAGGGTGGGCGACCTCTCGGCCAACCTCATTGCCAATATCAACCCTCTGGTGAACTTGGTGCGCGTGCCGGGCAAGGACATTGCCCTCATGGAGGACTGGAGCCGCAAGCTGCCGGCCCTTGTGGAGGCGAGCCGCAAGCAGAATATCACCAATATATCAGGCGTGCCGTCGTGGTTTCTCACGGTGCTCAAGGAGGTGCTGAGGCGCGAGGGAGCGCAGTGCATCCACGAGGTGTGGCCCAACCTGGAAGTGTTTTTCCACGGCGGAATCAGCTTCAAGCCCTATCGCGACGAGTATGCGTCGATTTGCGACAACTCGCGAATGCACTATGTGGAGACCTACAATGCCTCCGAGGGCTTCTTCGCGGTGCAGTCGAGCGCCGAGTCGCGGGCAATGCTGCTGCTGCTCGACGTGGGGGTGTTCTATGAGTTTGTGCCCATTGAGGACATCGACAGCGCCTCGCCGCGCGTGCTGCCACTGTGGGAGGTGGAGGCCGGGCACACCTACTCGCTCATCATCACCGCCAACAATGGCCTGTGGCGCTACAAGATTGGCGACACGGTGCGCGTGGAGCAGACCTCGCCGGTGAAAATCACCATCGCCGGCCGCACGAAGCACTACATAAATGCCTTTGGCGAGGAGCTGATGGTGCACAATGCCGATGAGGCCATTGCACGCGCCTGCCGCGACACCGGGGCTATGATTGCCAACTACACCGCCGCGCCTGTCTATGCCCACGCCGAGAGCCACGGCCACCACCAGTGGCTCATTGAGTTTAGCCGCCGCCCTGACGACATGGAGGAGTTTGCCAACATTCTCGACGCTCACTTGCAGGCTGTGAACAGCGACTATGAGGCGAAGCGCGCGGGCAGCATCTTCCTCGACCGCCTCACAATCACCGAGGCTCCGGCGGGGCTTTTCGACCGCTGGCTGGCGAGCACGGGCAAGCTGGGCGGGCAGCGCAAGGTGCCGCGCCTGAGCAACGACCGCACTATTATCGATGCAATGACTTCTATTAGATATTAGTTATTAGATATTAGATATTAGATATTAGATATTAGATGTTGGGGGAGGGGATTTGTGAATTTTTGATTTATAAATATATATATTTTATATGGAATTATGAGAAAAATTTTGTTTACAATCGCGCTGCTGGCGGGGCTTATGCTCTCGGCTCAGCAGCCTAAGTATGTGTTCTATTTTATTGGCGATGGCATGGGGCTTGGCCATGTGCTGTCGGCCGAGACCTACAATCGCACTGTGCTGGGCAACAGCGAGCATATCACCATGCTGCAATTCCCGGTGACTACCATCTGCACTTCCTACTCGGCAAGCAGCAAGATTACCGACTCGGCTGCCTCGGGCACGGCGCTCTCTACCGGCTCCAAGGCCAACAACTACACCCTTGGCATGACCCCCGACGGAAACAACTGCTACAGCCTCGCCACGGAGCTGAAGAAGCAGGGCTACGGCGTGGCTATCGCCACTTCGGTGCCTATCGACGATGCCACCCCGGCGGCTTTCTATGCCCATGTGAAGTCGCGCAAGATGTTCTATGAGATTGGCCTCGACCTCGCCAAGAGCGGCTACGACTTCTTCTCGGGCACTAAGCTGCGCGGACTGAAGGACAAGGATGGCAACGACAACGGCCTCATGGCCACTATCGAGAAGAGCGGCTACACTGTGGTGCGCGGTGCCGATGCCTACAACAAGGCCAAGGGCAAGAAGCACCCCAAGATGCTCCTCCTGAGCGAGGACAATGGCCTGGACCACAATGGCTACACCATCGACAGCACTGCCACTAATCTCTCGCTCGAAACCGTCACCGCTGCCTGCTTGGAGCACCTGCAGCGCTACACTCCCAAGAAATTCTTCATGATGGTGGAAGGCGGCAACATCGACTGGGCCGCCCACTCCAACGATGGCGGCACGGTGGTGAAGGAGGTGATGAATTTCCAGAAGTCGATTGCCCTGGCCTACGACTTCTACAAGCAGCACCCCGATGAGACCCTTATCGTGGTAACAGCCGACCACAACACCGGCGGTATGACCCTGGGCGTGAACAACGGACCGAAGGAGGTGGACCTGAGCGTATTCGACCACCAGCGCACCTCACTTGAGCTCTTCCAGCACTATTGCATCGACCTGCAGAAGAGCGGCAAGAACGTGACCTGGGAGGAGATGAAGACGATACTCGCCGAGAAGCTGGGCCTCTTTGGCGCAGTGAAAGTGAATGAGAAGCAGGAGAAGCAGTTGCGCGAGGCCTTTGAGCGCACCTTTGTCACCCGCGACGCCGCAAATGAGCAGACGCTCTACGCCACATTCAGCGGGTTTGTGAAAGTGGTGTTCGACGTGCAGAACCACTGCGCCGGCATAGGGTGGACCTCCAACAACCACACCGGCGACTTCACCCCGGTATTTGCAGTGGGCGTAGGGGCAGAGCAGTTTAGCGGCCTTCGCGACAACACCGACCTCCCCAAAATCATCCTCAGCCTCATCAACAAGAAATAACCGCCCCCCATTCCCGCACGATGGGAACCGGTAAAACGCCGTTAAGCGACCTCAGCGCCTATCGTTGAGGTCGCTTTCTGCTATATGATGCCTTGCCACCCGCTGTTGCACATCACCGCAAAATTGCTTACATTGCCTCTAAAGAAAAGTGATTTCTTTATCCCGTCTGGCTTATAATTCGGAATTTTTTGGATAAATTTGCTGCATGAAAAGTGAAGATATATTTGCCATGGACTTAGGAGTGTTCACTCTAATATCGAATTTTATTTACAGCGGCACACTTCGTCGTCGGCAAACTCAGGTTCGATTACCCATACAATTCGTTATAGGCCCCAGTAAATAGCTCACGTTAAGCGACATTG
>CAMGFF010000154.1 GCA_946055125.1 uncultured Prevotellaceae bacterium
TCTTCTCAGCGCACCTCCTGCCGCAGCATTAAGTCGATGGCGGGCAGCCTCAATTATTATATGCTCCTCTCGGCGGCGTGGATCGTGTCGCTCATCCCTTTCGCGGTGCTGCACCTGCTCAGCGACATCTTGTTTTTCCCTCTCTACTATGTGGCACGCTACCGCCGCCGCGTGGTGCGCAAGAACCTGGTGGAGTCGTTCCCCGAGAAGAGCCAGGCCGAGATTGTCGCCATCGAGAAGCGGTTCTACCACTCATTTATCGACGTGATTCTTGAGAGCTTCAAGCTCTTGTCGATTTCCCCAAAGAAGATGATGCGGCACATGAAATTCGTGAATATCGACCTCATCAACGGCCTCACGGCTCAGGGCAAGTCGGTGTCGGTGTTCATAGGCCATTATGGCAACTGGGAGTGGCTGGCCTCGATGGGCCTGGTGCTCGAGAACAACCCCATTGAGGCCCATGTGTTCCACAAATTGCACAACGAGGCCACCGACAGGCTCATGCGCAAGATGCGGAGCCGGTTTGGGCACGTCAACGTGGACATGTACAAGACGGCCCGCTTCATCGCCTCGGCGGCGCGTGAGGCGCGTCCCTGCACCATGGGCTACATTGCCGACCAGTCGCCCAAATACGGCGACTCAAAGCACTTTATCCCTTTCCTCAACCACTCCACACCGGTGCTCACCGGCACCGAGAAGCTCACAAAGCACTTCAAGTATGAGGCCGCGTTTGTGGGCATGAGGCGCGTGAGGCGCGGATACTATGAGTGCCGGTTCAGCCTCCTGCACCCCGACCCCAAGTCGCTGCCCGACTTTGAGCTCACTCGCCTCTACTACAGCAAGCTCGAGGCAGAGATAAGGGAGTGCCCCGAGCTCTACCTGTGGACACACAACCGCTTCAAGCACGCCTCGCCCATCATCGACGGCGCAAAATAGCCCTCTCTCACCCCCCCACAACTGCAACGCTAATGCTATCACACTCACATGGATATTGATTTCGTAATTACCTGGGTCGACATGAACGACCCCAAGTGGCTCGAGGAATTCTCCCGCTACCGCTACGACAAGCACAACACGCGCAATGGCGTGTCGGAGGCCCGGTTCAGGGACAATGGCTTCCTGCGCTTCTGGTTTCGAGGCGTGGAGAAGTTTGCCCCCTGGGTGCGCACCATTCACTTCATCGTGAACGGCCGCATCCCCGAGTGGCTCGACACCTCCAACCCCAAACTTCACATCGTGCGCCACGCCGACTTCATTCCCAAGGAGTTTCTCCCCACCTTCAACTCGGTGGTGATTGAGCGCTACATGCACCGCATTCCCGGCCTGAGCGAGCGATTCGTGTATTTCAACGACGACTTCTACATAATCAACCACCTCCCCGTGGAGCGCTTCTTCCTCAACGGACTGCCACGCGACATTGCCGTGATGGACTACAACCCCTCGTGGTCGCAGTGGTACAAGCGCATAAAGAACAACATCAGGATCATCAACCGCCACTTCTCCAAGAAGGAGGTGATGAAGCGCTGGCACGAGAAGTGGTTCCACAAAAGCTATGGCATGAAGGCACGCTGGAACTACCTGCTGCGCTTCTATGGCAAGTTTATCACCCTGCGCGTGCCCCACAATGCCCAGCCCTACCTCAAATCCACCTTCGAGGAGGTGTGGCAGGCCGCCGGAAAGGAACTCACCGAAACCTCGGTCAACAAGTTCCGCGCCCTCAACGACCTCACACCCGAGCTTTTCCGCACATGGCAGATTTGCCGGGGCAATTTTGAGCCTTACAACACCTACCGCGACACCAAGATGTTCCCACTGATGGTGCGCCCCAAGCAGGCCGTCAAGGCCATATATGATCAGAAATACACCCTCATCTGCCTCAACGACAATGTGCACATTCGCAACTACGACACCGTGATAGGCAACCTGAGTGACGCTTTCCGGTCGATACTTCCCGAAAAATCATCTTTTGAAACCATGGAGCCATGAACAAGGTGCTTGCCGAAATAATAGCCGGGGTGATCCCCCACAAGATGACGCGCAACCGCTGGCGCGGACTGCTGCGATATGGCATCGTGAACGCCCTGAAGCTGAAATATCGCCTCGCTCACCACCACTCCAAGCCCACGACCTATCTCGCCGTGTGTGCCATCGCCAAGAACGAGGGTCCCTACTTCAAGGAATGGATTGAGTGGCACCTGAGCCGGGGCGTGGAGCGATTCTACATCTACGACAACGAGAGCTCCGACTGCACCCGCGACGTGCTCCAGCCCTACATCGACTCGGGCATAGTGGAATATCACTTCTTCCCGGGACGCAAACGGCAGCTCGCCGCCTACGACGACTGCTTTGAGCGTCACCGCCTCGACACCCGCTGGATTGCCGTCATCGACCTCGATGAATTTATCGTGCCGGTGAAGGACAGCTCTATCCCCGATTTCCTGCACCGCTTTGAGGACTTTGCCGTGGTCGAAATCAACTGGCTGGTATATGGCAGCTCGGGCGCTCGCTCCAGGACCGAGGGCGGCGTGATGCAGCGTTTCCACAAGCACTCACTCCCCGGCCACAAGCTCAACACTCATGTGAAGAGCATTGCCGACCCTCGCCGCGTGTGCACCATGATTGGCTGCCACGAGGCCGCAAGGCTCTCGGGCAAGCCCGCCGACCCACACGGCAACGTCATCACCACTCACTTTGGCGACCGCCCTCCTCAGCATGATGTGATAAAAATCAACCATTATGCCATCAAGAGCTACGAGGAGTTTCTCGCAAAGCGTGCCCGCGGACGCGCCCGCACCAACTCCGTGCGCGACATGGGCTACTTTGAGCGATACGACCTCAACGACATCGACGACCTATAGCCCTATTTCCCCCCATAAAAAGAATATATATTATGGCAACCTACACAGGGTATAAATATAAATTGCTGGAGCTTAGGCACAGGGGCAAGGAAATATTGCTCTCGGCTCGCATCGCAATGAAATCGCCCCACATGCAGCGCCCGGGCGGCGACAAGCCTCTGCTCATTGCCATGGTCGACGGCGAATCGTTTCATGGTGGAATGTGCGACCGCTTCAAGGGCATAATTTCGCTATATGCCTTTTGCAAGCTCAACAATCTCCCATTCAGGATTCGCTACACCTTCCCTTTCAGCCTCGAAGATTACCTACAGCCCGCCAGCTACGACTGGGTGCTTAAGGACGGAGAATACACCGACAATCCACTCTACAGCCGCGTGCTTTATATGCGCGGAGAGTATTACGCCCGCCGGCTGCTCAAGTTGCAACCAAAACGGCAAATACACTTCTACACCAATCGCGACATGCTCCCACAAATCAATGAGGCCTCTCAGCCCACCGCCACGGCACTCAACTGGGGCGAGCTTTACCGTGAGCTGTTCAAGCCGGGCGAAGCCCTTCAGGCGCAAATAAACGCCATCCTGCGCACTATTGGGAGCGACTATGATGCCGCAGTGTTCCGATTCCAGAACCTGCTCGGCGACTTCAAGGAATACCACTTCAAGCCCCTTGCCGATAAGGCTGAGGCACAAAGGCTAATAACCCGGTGCACCGATTATGTGAAGAAGCTGACAGCCGCCTCACCCGGCAGAAAGCTCCTGGTCACTTCCGACAGCACAACATTCCTCCGGCACGTCTCGCAGCTGAGTGGCGTATTTGTAATCCCCGGAACTCTCTCCCACATGGATTGCACAAAGAACCACGATGAGGCAGCAAATGCCGCCGACGGATATATGAAGTCGTTCCTCGACTTCTACATGATTAGCCTGGCCAAGAATGTGTATCGCGTGGGCACGCCCTTCATGTATCCAAGCGAGTTCCCTCTCTATGCGGCTAAAATCAACGGCCGGCATTTTGAAAGTGTAACAATTTAAGTCACCGTACGTAATGAAAACAGCTTCAGCAACCAGCAAGCCACAGGTGGTGGTGTCGCTCACCTCTTTCCCCCAGGCCATTCCCTACGCCGTGGGGGCCATCCGCTCAATCCTAAATGGCTCGGTGCTACCCGACCGCCTTGTGCTCTACCTCACCTTCTCACAGTTTGGCGACGCGGGCCTCCCCGAGGAGCTCACCAGCCTCAGCCGCGAGAACCCGGTGTTTGAAATCAGGAACTACGACCGCGACCTGCGCTCCTATCTCAAACTAATCCCCGCCCTCGCCGACTTCCCCGATGCCATAATCGTAACCATCGACGACGACATCGACTACCACCGACACATGCTCCGCGACCTGCTGGCGATGCACGACACCGACCCGCACGCCGTGTGGGCGCACCGCGTGCGACACATCAAGCCGGGTGTCCCCTACGGCCGCTGGACCAAATACCGCTGGTATCACTTCCTCTTCAAGAGAATTCACCGTAGCTTCAACAACCTGCTCACCGGCGTGGGAGGCGTGCTTTATCCGCCTCACTCCTTGCGCCCCGACATGCTCAACCCCGACTTATTCACTGCCATCGCCCCTCGGTGCGACGACTTCTGGTTCTGGGCCGCAACAGCACTCAATGGAGTGCCGGTGATTCCCGTACCTTTCGGCCACAACAAGCCACGCGAACTGGGAAAGCCCCGCAACATCTCGTTGATGACAATCAACTACAAAGGCGGCATCGACCGCAACACCGAGGCTTTCAATGCCATCATAGAGAAATACCCTGAAATCACAAAATTAATCCGGAAATAATGACAGCTTCAGCAACCAGCAAGCCACAGGTGGTGGTGTCGCTCACCTCTTTCCCCCAGGCCATTCCCTACGCCGTGGGGGCCATCCGCTCAATCCTAAATGGCTCGGTGCTACCCGACCGCCTTGTGCTCTACCTCACCTTCTCACAGTTTGGCGACGCGGGCCTCCCCGAGGAGCTCACCAGCCTCAGCCGCGAGAACCCGGTGTTTGAAATCAGGAACTACGACCGCGACATTCGCTCCTACCGCAAACTCATCCCCGCCCTCGCCGATTTCCCCGATGCAATAATCGTAACCATCGACGACGACGTCGACTACCACCGCCACATGCTCCGCGACCTGCTGGCTATGCACGCCACCGACCCGCACGCCGTGTGGGCGCACCGCGCCAAGCTCATAAAGCCCGACAAGCCCTACCGGAAATGGCCTAAATACCGCTGGTACCACTTCCTGCTGAAGCGAATACACAATGGCTTCACCAACCTGCCCACCGGAGCCGCCGGTGTGCTCTATCCGCCTCACTCGCTGCGCCCCGACATGCTCGACCCCGACCTCTTCACCCGCGTGGCACCGAGCACCGACGACATCTGGTTCTGGGCCGCCGCCGTGCGCAATGGCGTGCCGGTGATTCCCGTGCCTTTCGGCTACAACAAGCCACGCGGCCTCCACAAGCCCAAGGCCCTGTCGCTGAAGACCATCAACTTCAAGAGCGGCACCGACCGCAACTCCATGGCCCTGCACGCCATCATCGCCCTCTACCCCGACATCAATGACTTGTTCACCACTAAGTGACCCCACGCCCTCCTGGCCCACTCGTTCCTCAAATTCGTCAAATAAAGGAGGGTGTGTCAAAATTCGGTTTGATGTAATTCTCATGTAGGGACGCACCCTGGTGCGTCCGCGTTACCGCCTCACAATCAGGCGATGACACAAGTGATAGTTTTTCCCATTTTGACGCACCCTCGATGAAGAAAGACCGACAGCTTGTAGAAGCCGCCAGCCTTAATATTACGCCCGAACGAGCCTTTTTTTATAGATTAATAACACGCCAAGGGTGGGGGGACGCCGGTTTTTGGAAAGAAAAATCGCTAAAGAGCTCCCAAAGAGTTCTTTAGCGATTTTCGTTGTG
>CAMGFF010000155.1 GCA_946055125.1 uncultured Prevotellaceae bacterium
GGTGATGACCGAGCCCACGCCGATGATGATACCGAGCATGGTGAGGAAGCAACGGAGCTTGTTGTTGCCCAGGGCTTTCAGGGCTATCTTGAATAAATTGAATAGATTCATCGCCTATCTACTATCTACTATCTACTATCTACTATCTAATATCTATGTTCAGTCTTTTTCCACCGGCAGTGAGTCGAGCACTTCCTTGGCCGAGCGAATGCAGGCATTGCGCTCGTCGCTAATCACCTTGCCGTCGCGAAGCACGATGTTGCGGCTGCTAAACTCGGCCAGCTCGGGGTTGTGCGTCACGAAGATGATGGTGCGGCCACGGCGGTGCAGCTCCTGGAAGAGCACGAGGATGCTATAGGAGGTGCGTGTGTCGAGGTTTCCGGTGGCCTCGTCGGCGAGGATAATCACCGGGTCGTTCACCAGGGCGCGGGCTATGGCCACACGCTGCTGCTGTCCGCCCGACATCTGGTTCGACTTGTGCATCTTGCGCTCCTGCAGCCCCACATGGTCGAGGGCAATGGAGGCACGCTCGCGGCGCTCGGTTGCACTCACCGCGCTGTTGTAGAGCAGCGGCAGCTCCACGTTCTCGAGGGCCGTGGTCTTGGGCAGGAGGTTGTAGTTCTGGAACACGAAGCCAATCTTGCGGTTGCGCAGGCGGGCGCGGTCGTTCTTGCCCATGGTGCGCACCGCCACACCGTCGAGGTAGTATTCGCCAGAGGTGGGTGTGTCGAGGCAGCCAAGCAGGTTGAGCAGGGTGGACTTGCCCGAGCCCGAGGTGCCCATGATAGTGACAAACTCGCCCTCACCGATTGTGAACGACACCCCGCGCAGCGCGTGCACTTCCTCGCCACCCACCTTGAAGTACCGGCGAATGTTTTCGAGCCTGATTATCTCTTTCATATCAGTAGGTTGTTAATTGAGTAAGAGCCGGTTTATTTCTTGTTCTTGTCGCTGCCGGGGCGCTTGGGCATGAATGGACTCTCGCCACCCTGCGGCGCTCCGGCCGGCGTTGCCTCAGCGGCTGTGACGTATTGCAGGGCCACCACGTCGCCCTCTTTCAGGCCATTGAGCACGGCAATGCTCACGCCATTGTCGAGGCCAATCTCCACCTCGGTGGGCACAAGGCGCCCATCGCTAACCACCCACAGCAGGCGGTGTATATCCTCGGTGGGAATCACCGGGTCTTTGGGTGTGTCGCCCTCCTTGGGCATATCGGCTCCGGCACGAGGCTGTGGCATAGCCTCGGCAATGGGCAGTCCCTCGGCTCCCTCAAAGTCCTGTGGCTGGAACTTGAGCGTCTTCACCGGCACGGTGACCACGTCTTTCAGCTCCTTGGTGTTGATGGTGATATTGGCGGTGAGGCCTGGAATGAGCTTGTGCTCGGGATTCTCGGTGCTGATGAGCACCTCGTAAGTAACCACATTCGATGTGGTTGTGGGGTTGATGCGCACCTGTGTCACCTTGCCCGCGAACACGTCGTTGGGGTAGGCATCGACGGTGAACGAGGCATTCTGTCCCACCTTCACCGAGCCTATGTCGGCCTCATCCACATCGGCCACCACGCGCATATTGTCGAGGTCGGCGATGACGAAGAGGTTGGCTACGCTCATGTTCGACACCACCGTCTGTCCCACCTCCACCTCACGCGACATCACGATGCCGTCGATAGGCGAGTAGATTTAGGCGTAGCTAAGGTTTCGGGCAGCCTTCACGCGGTCGCTCTGACTTTTCTCATAGGAAGCCTTAGCCACGAGATAATCCTTCTTGGTGGTTTCAAATTCATAGTCGCTTATCAGCTGCTTCTCGTGCAGAGCCTTGTCGCGCTCATAGTTGCGCTTGCAGTATTCGTAGGTCTGCTTGGCGCTCTCCATGTTGGCGTTGGCCGATTTCAGCTCGCTCTCGAGGGTAGTCTTGTCGATTTCGGCAATCACCTGGCCCTCTTTCACGATAGAGTTGTAGTCGGCAAAGAGCTTCGACACAATTCCTGTGACCTGAGTGCCCACATCCACCTGAGTGACACTCTCAAGGGTGCCGGTGGCGGTCACAGTTTCCACAATCTCGCCACGGGCAGCAGTGGCGGTTTCGAGCGTCACCTGCTGCTTTTTTCCACAGGCAAAGAGTGCTATGGCGAGAACCGCACTTAAGCCCATATTTATCATCTTCTTCATCATCGTAAAGATATATTATTTATTCATAAAAATAAAATCCCCTCACCCCAAATATCTAATATCTAATCTCTAATCTCTAATATCTAATATCTATCAAAGACTTATTCCCCGGTTGCGGTAGAAATCGAGCATCTTCAGGTTGAGGATAGCCATATACTTAGCTTGGAGCAGCTCCTGGCGTGCATTGAGCAAGGCATTGTGAGAGGAGAGCAAGTCGAGCGTGTTGACCAATCCCAGGCGGAATTGCTCATTTGTGAGCTCATCGGTGAGCTGTGCGCTCTCGAGCTGCTTCTTGCCGCTCAAGTATTTAGCCTGAGCATTCTGCGCCTCGATGTGGTAGCTCTCCACGCTCTGCGCCACCTCATTGAGCTTACTTTGCAGGCGCAGCGAGGTGTTGAGCTTGTCGATACGCGCCTTAGCTACATTCGATTTATTCGTTTTGTTGTCGAGGATAGGCACCGAGAGCGTAACGCCGATATGCTCATTGAGGCCATTGAGCAGCTGGTTGCCAAAGGAGTAGCCGGTGCCCGAGCCATTGCCGGTGCCCACTGAGCCATTGAGCGTGATAGTGAGAGCATAGCCCGCGCGGGCGATTTTCACGTCGAGGTCGCTCATCTCGCCCTCAATACCGAGGCTTTGCACCTCAGGCAGCCATGCTATGGCTGCGGCATACACGTCGGCCTTGGCAGGAATGGGCTGTAGCACCGCCGAGTCGTCGAAGTTGAGCTCGGGGAGCTGCATCTCGGTGTCGATGCCCAGCTCAAGGAGCTTCTTCAGCTCCAGGCGGCGCGAGTTGTAGGTAGCCTCGGCCGACACCACGTTGTATTCATCGTTGAGCAGTTGCGACTCAAGCTGCACATAGTCGACGCGCGACATGCGGCCGGCCTGCATGAGCTGCTCGGCGCGTTCCTTCTGTGCGCGGCTCACCTCACACGTCTGGCGGGCTATGGCGATAGCGTCGCGGGCATATAGAATCTGGAGGTAGCACACCAGGATTTCGGTTTCAAGATTGTTGTGGATAGCCTCCACGGCGAGTGAGTTCACCTCATTACTGAGCTCGTTGCGCTTGATTGTGTTCTCACGCTTACCGCCGTTGTAGATGGTCCAGCCGGCGTTCAGCCCGTAGGAGCCTGAGTAGCTGTTGCTCTTCAAGCCGTCGGCAGGGCGCGGGTAATTGGTGAAGCCCTGCGAGGTGGAGAAGCTGAGCGAGGGGAACCACTGCGCCCGTGCCGCCTCAAGGTCGACAAGGCCGCTCTGCTGAGTGAGCTTCGACTGCTGCAAGCTGATATTGTGGCTCTTGGCATAATCCACGCACGCCGAGTAGCTCCACACGGCAGGCAGGGCGAGCGAGTCGGCAGCGAGCTGTGCCCGTGCTGCAAGGCCCACAGTCGCCACAGCGGCAGCAACAAATAGCTTCTTCTTAAAATTACAATTCATGACAATCTGTGTTTTTGAATAAGGGTTAATGACACCGTGATTTCATTGACAAACAGCCAAAAAATCACGTCGCAAAATTATTTTTTATCTATGAAGCATCAAAACAAAATCGCTATATGACCCAATTCCCCTATAATAATCGCTGATTTAACACTTTAAGCCTCTCAGTTCCCCATTTTCATCGCCCGATTGTTAAAAACTCGCCACACTCTCATCTTTCCCAAAAAATCACTACCTTTGCACCGGGCATTTATTAAAAAATAAACTATGGAAGAGAATGATGTGAGATTCATGAGGAGGGCGCTGCAGCTGGCGGCCCTCGGTGAGGGGCGGGTGTCGCCCAACCCCATGGTGGGGGCCGTGATTGTGGCCGGTGGCCGGATTATCGGCGAGGGTTACCACCGCTGTTTCGGCGAGGGGCATGCCGAGGTGAACGCGGTGGCTTCGGTGTCGCACCGCGAGATGCTGCGCGGCGCCACGGTATATGTCACCCTCGAGCCTTGCTCGCACTATGGCAAGACGCCGCCTTGCGCCCGTCTGCTCATCGACTGCGGCGTGGCTCGAGTGGTGGTGGGCATGCGCGACCCCTTCCCCCGGGTGAGCGGCCGGGGCATTGCCATGCTGCGCGAGGCGGGCATTGAGGTGACTGAGGGGGTGCTTGAAGAGGAGTGCCGCCACATCAACCGCCGCTTCATCACTGCCCACACCCTGGGTCGCCCTTGGGTGATGCTCAAGTGGGCACAGAGTGCCGATGGCTTCCTCGATGGCTTGCGGCACTCGCCGGACACTCCCGCCGTGAAATTCTCCACCCCCGTCACCGCAATGTGGATGCACCGCGAGCGTGCCAAGAACGATGCCGTGCTTGTGGGCTCGGGCACCGTGCGCATGGACAACCCGGCGCTCACCGTGAGGCACTGGAGCTGCCGCAAGCAGCCTTTGCGCGTGATTCTCGGCACCCGAGGGCTCTCACAATCAACGCGCATACTCAGCGACGGCAACCCCTATATGTACTATGGCGACAACGCATTCATCAGTCCTCACGACCTGCCGCGCGTGCTCTCCTTCCTCTTTGAGCGGCGCATCACCTCGGTGATGGTCGAGGGTGGGGCGGCGGTGCTGCGCAGCTTCATCGACGCCGGCCTGTGGGAGGAGGCCCGCGTGGAAACCTCGCCCATCGTGCTCGGCAGCGGCGTGCCGGCTCCCTCGCTCCCCATGACGCCCGCCTCTGTGGAATGGCACGGGCAAAACCGCATCGACCGCTATCTGCACTATGTTAAATGATAAAAAAAGGGGGCATATTGGGGCTTTGCGCCGAAATAATGCTTCCTATTTGTGAGAATAATATTAATTTTGCACCGATTTGGCTGCACGTCTCACGCATTTAGCCCCGGCATGCGAAACTTCACTAAAAAAGCAGTGAAATTGCAAAGAAGCGTGAAAAAATGCCTCTAAAGGCGTGTATTACCAAATTTTGTTACTAAATTTGCATTTTAATTACGGAAACCCTATTTTCACGCATATAAAACACTTAAATGAACAGACGATTTCTGATATACGCTTTTGTCGCATTCGTGATAGCATCGGTGGCTGTGTCGTGCAACTCAGGCGACGACGACTACGAAACCGAGGACTACATTCCATCGTCGAGTGTGGCAATCACCTCGTTCTCTCTTGGAGCCAACTCGAAAATACTCTCCAACCTCGACTCGGTGCACTTCACCATCGACCTGGAGCGTGCCCTGATTTATAATGCCGACTCCCTGCCAAAGGGCACCGACGTGAGCCGCATGCTCATCTCGCTGCAAAGCGGCGGAGCCACGGTGGAGGTGAACATGAGAAATGGCACCCGGCTCACTGCCGACACTACATTCACCTACAGCAACGCCGACACCATCGACTTCACCGGCGATGTGCACATCATCGTCACAGCAGCCGATGAGGTGACAAAGCGCACCTACACCGTGAAGGTGAACGTGCATGAGATGCTCCCCGACTCGCTGTGCTGGAACCGCCTCGCACGCCGCGACCTTCCCTCGATTGGCGGCCGCGTGCTGGAGCAGCGCACCGTGAAGTACCTGGGCAAGGCCTTCTGCCTCATGAATGAGGGCAACGGCTACACTCTTGCCTCTATCGACAATCCCGGAAACAACATATGGACCAAGCAGGAGCTCGCTCTCGGCTTCACCCCCGACGTACGCTCGCTCACTGC
>CAMGFF010000156.1 GCA_946055125.1 uncultured Prevotellaceae bacterium
AATACCAGATACTCGATTATCTCGCCGCCCAGGGCTGCTCACCACAGCACTAAAGCACAAAAGAATCACCGAGGGTGTGCATTTGTGATACGCTCTCGGTTTTTTCTCAAAAAAAACGACGTACACTATGGCTTGCAGTGAAGAATATATCGAATTTGTGTGTAACCGGCTGGCCTCAACCGGCGTGGTGAGGGCAAAGAAGATGTTTGGCGACTGGCTAATCTACATCGACGAAAAGCCGGTGGTGCTTGCATGCGACAATCAGTGCTATGTGAAAATGCTGCCCAATATAGCCCCACTCATGGAGGGTGCACCCACAGCCCCGCCTTACCCCGGCGCCAAGCCCCACTATGTGCTCGATGTGGAGCACCGCAGCGAGGCCGTGAAAGTGGTGCAGGCTCTCCTGCCGTTAATTCCCTATCCACGACCGCGCCGCAAGAGAGCATCGGCCAAATAATGTGGGGCAAAAAGTGACTATCGCATGGCTGTGAGGGCTTTTTTGGAATATGTAACATTTTTTTGTTGCTGTTACCACAAAAAAACTGTAACTTCGCAGTGCAGAATCATGTGTGATACACCTTTCTTGCACTCAATAAGGTAAAAAATAGACAGTTCTCTTGGAAAATGCGTTTAATTATGAAGAATCACAATCTATTGGCAGGCCTCGGCTTGCTGCTATTCGTTTCGCTTGCTTCTGAGCCGGCGCTCGCTCAGCGCCGTTTGCTCGATGAAGTGAAACAAGACCTTAATGCACTCACACTTGGCGTTGACAACTACCAGAATGCACTCAACAAGCTGAAGCCGGCCCTCAGCAATGATGAAACAAAGAACGAAGCCGAGGCTTGGTTCTTAGCCGGAAAGATTGCCTTTGCAAAATACGACAAATACCGCTCGCTACAGACTATCGGCACTAAGCCCGACGAAAAAGCAATGGGCTCGATAATACTTGAGGGCTACGACTACATGACGACCGCATTAAAGCTCGACTCCGTACCCGAAAAGGACAAGAAGGGCAAAGTGAAAATCAACAAGAGCACCGGCTTGCCCAGGATGAAAACTAAATACTCAAAGGACATCCACAAAATCGTGCTCTCACACTACAACGACTACAAACTCGTGGGCCGCATCTTCTACTCGAGCATTCCCGACTTTCCTAAAGCCTACAAGGCTTGGAACATCTACACCTCAATGCCCGACATGCCATGCTTTGCCACAGCATTGCGCCAGCAAGTGACCGACAGTGTGATTGGTGAATACCGCTTCTACCAGGGCATCGTGGCCAAGATGGACGAGAAATATGGCGACGCACTCAATTCGTTCTTCAAGGCCATCGACAAGGGCTACACAAAGAAAGACGTGTTTGACTATGCCATAAGCTGCGCCGAGCATGAGCATAACGACAGCGTGCTTGTGGACGTGGTGAGCCAGGCCTACCGCTACTACGGCAAGACCGACTCGCAATACATTCGCATTCTCTTCAACTATGCGATGAACAACAAAAAGTATGACATTGCCATAAGCATTCTCGACCAGGCTATTGCCGACTATCCCGACAATGCCGAATACTACGACCTGAAGGGCGTGCTGCTTGAGCACCAGAGCGGAAGCATCGACAGCTCCTTTGAGTATTTCAAGAAAGCGGTGGAGCTTGCCCCCGATTTCATCAAGGCCAACTTTGACCTGGGCCGATACTACTACAACGTGGCCCTAAGGGAAACCGACACGCCCAAGCTCAGGGAGAAACTGGCTATCGCCCTCCCTTATCTTGAAAAAGTGTACGCAGCCGAGCCTGGCAACCGCGCCGCCAAGGATGCCCTGCGCATTATCTACTACAACTTCAACGACGCCGCTAAGATGGAAGCTCTCGGCGAGTAGCCACATGGTGGTTGCCAATGGGCGTGAGGCGACTGTGATTGAATGTAAAAAATGGGGAAGTCCGGAGTGTCCGGGCTTCCCCATTTTGGTTTTGTTGCTGTTTGGGATTACTTGCTCAGGCGGTCCTCAACCCAGCGGAGGAGGCGCTTGGCCTCGGCGTTCTGGTCGTCGAGTTCAACAGCCTTCTTGAGGTAGGGCAGTGCTTGCTCGCAGAAGGGGTTGATGAGCTTGGCAAGCTCAGCGTCGTTGAGGTTCTTGTTCTCCTCAGCGTTCATAATGTTCACGGCCTTGTTGTTGTAATATCGGCCAACGTGATACTGAGCCTGTGCGAGTGTGGGATCGATTTCGGTGGCCTTCTTGTAGAGGGCTATAGCGTTCTCAATGTTATCGGTCTCGGTTTCAAGCACAATACCCTTGAACATCACGAAGAGAGCCTCCTGGGGGAAGTCGGCGATGGCCTTGTCGAGGAAGTTGCGGCAGGCGGCATAGTCCTTAGCTTCGATAAACGCGCTCACAATCATCTGCGACTCATAGCGTAGCATTTCCTTTGCCTCGTTTGCGTCATAGCCTTTCTTGATAGCCTTTGCAAAGGCATTGAAAGCTTTCTCATTCTCCTTCACCTGATAGTACATCACGCCGGTGTAGTAGGAGAAAAGAGCCAATGTGCTGTCGGCAACCACCGGCTTCTTGTCGCCAAGATATGCGGCTTCGGGGAGCGATGTGTAGATTTCCCAAGCCTTGGCGGCGTTGGCATAGTCACGGTTCTCGTTGTAGAGCGAGCCCACCATTGCAAAGTCATTGTGGTGACCGCTTATGAGACCCACAATGTCCTTCGAGTATTTTGTCTTCACTTTCTGCTTGCCTGTCTTTTTGTCAATCTTAGGTGTGCCGTCTTTCTCGGTCTCAAAAATTGTGTCGAGCGGCAAGGCCTTAACAAGGTCCTCATAGCCCGAGAGGAGGCTCTCGCACATTGCGGCCGAGTCAACGGCCTGATGCATCTGCAGCTTCACTTGCTCGTTGTCGAACTTTCCGAATTTGGCCTTTCCCGACTCTACGAGGGCTTTGGCTTCGTTCTGTGCAAAGCCGGCAAGGGCCAGCGAGGAGCACAACACTGATAAAAATAATTTCTTCATAATCTTCGCGTAATAGTTTAAGTAATTTAGTATTTGTTTTTAGTTTTCATCGGCAGGAAGGTTGTCGTCGCTATCATCGACGTTTTCGGTGTTGTCGCCTTCGTCGTCGATTGCTTCTTCTTCAATCTCTTCGGGTTCTACCGGCTCGGTGTCGCAAAATTGAAGCTGCTGCTCGGTAGATATGGTCTCAACAGGTGTTTCGGCCTCGGCTTCCTCATCGCGCATCACCTTGCACACCGATGCAATCTCATCGTTGCGCTTCTCGAGGTTGATGAGCTTCACGCCCTGCGTGGCTCGGCCCATCACGCGCATATCGGCCACATGTAGACGGATTGTGATGCCCGACTTGTTGATAATCACGAGATCGTGATCATCGGTCACATTCTTGATAGCCACAAGGTTGCCTGTCTTCTCGGTCACGTTGAGCGTCTTCACGCCCTTGCCGCCACGGTTGGTCACGCGGTATTCCTCAAGCTCCGAGCGCTTGCCATATCCTTTCTCCGAAACCACAAGCACCGTTTCGGTGGTGTCCTTCTTCATGCAAATCATGCCCACCACCTCGTCGTTGTCGTCGTCGAGCGTCATGCCGCGCACACCGGTGGCCGTGCGGCCCATTTCGCGCACTTTCTTCTCATCGAAGCGTATGGCGCGGCCATATTTGTTGGCGAGGATAATCTCGGAGTCGCCATCGGTGAGTCGCACTTGAATCACGCGGTCGTCCTCGCGAATGGTGATTGCGTTCACACCATTCACGCGCGGACGCGAGTAGGCCTCAAGGCAAGTCTTCTTCACCACGCCCTTCTTGGTGCAGAACACCAGGTTGTGCGAGTTGCAGAAGTCGGGGTCGCTTAGGTTCTTCACCTTTATAAAAGCGTTGATCTTGTCGTCGGAGTCGATGTTGAGCATGTTCTGTATGGCGCGTCCCTTCGACACGCGAGTGCCTTCGGGTATTTCATACACCTTGAGCCAGTAGCAGCGTCCCTTCTGAGTGAAGAAGAGGATGTGGTTGTGCATGGTGGCGGGGTAGATGTATTCTATAAAGTCCTCGTCGCGTGTCTCGCTGCCCTTTATGCCCACTCCTCCACGGTTCTGAGCGCGGAACTCGGTTAGCGGCGTGCGCTTAATGTAGCCCATGTGTGAGATGGTGATAATCATCTGGTCGTCGGCATAGAAATCCTCGGCGTTGAAGTCCTCCGAGGCATAGACGATTTCGGTGCGGCGCTCGTCGCCATATTTGTCGCGTATCTCGATTAGCTCGTCCTCAATTACCTTGCGGCGCACGTTGTCGTCGGTGAGGATTTCATTGAGGTGCTTTATTGTTTCCTGAAGCTGCGCAAACTCGTCGCGGAGCTTGCCCTGCTCAAGGTTGGTGAGCTGGCGCAGGCGCATCTCCACGATGGCGTTGGCCTGCACGTCGTCGAGCCCGAAGCGCTCGCAGAGTCGCTGCTTGGCGATGATGGGCGTTTCACTGCTCTTTATGATGTGGATTACCTCGTCGATATTGTCCGACGCGATAATCAGGCCCTCCACGATGTGGGCGCGGGCCTCGGCCTTGCGAAGCTCAAACTTGGTGCGGCGAATCACCACGTCGTCGCGGTGCTCGAGGAAGTGCTGAATAATCTCCTTGAGGTTGAGCGTCTGCGGGCGGCCTTTCACGAGGGCCACATTGTTCACGCTGAACGACGACTGCATCTGGGTCATCTTGAAGAGCTTGTTGAGCACCACATTGGCATTGGCGTCGCGCTTAATGTCGATTACGATGCGCATACCCTCGCGGTCGCTCTCGTCGTTGATATTTGAGATGCCGTCGATTTTCTTTTCCTCCACGAGCTGTGCGATGCTCTCGATGAGGATGCGCTTGTTCACGTTATAGGGAATCTCCGACACGATGATTTTCTCGCAGTTGTCGTCGGTCTCGATTTCGGCCTTAGCACGTACCACAATGCGGCCCTGTCCCGTCTCGAAAGCCTTGCGCACGCCGTCGTAGCCATAGATTATGCCGCCGGTGGGGAAGTCGGGGGCCTTTATGTATTCCATGAGTTCCGAGATTTCCATCTCCGGCTTCTCGAGCAGGGCAAGACAGGCGTTGATCGACTCGGTGAGGTTGTGTGGCGCCATGTTGGTGGCCATACCCACGGCGATACCCGACGCGCCGTTCACCAGCAGGTTGGGGAAGCGGGTGGGAAGCACCTCCGGCTCCACAAGGCGGGCATCGAAGTTGGGCACCATTGTCACTGCGTCCTCGTCGATGTCGCGCATCATTTCCTCGCCCATCTCCTTGAGGCGGGCCTCGGTGTAACGCATTGCGGCAGGGCTGTCGCCATCAATTGAGCCAAAGTTTCCCTGGCCGTAGACAAGCGGATAGCGAAGCGACCAGTCCTGTGCCATGCGCACCATAGTGAGGTAAACCGACGAGTCGCCATGCGGGTGATACTTACCCATCACCTCTCCCACTATACGGGCCGACTTTAAGGTGGCCGACGTGGAGCCTACGCCGAGTTTATTCATTCCAAACAACACCCTGCGGTGCACGGGCTTGAAGCCATCGCGCACATCAGGTAAAGCTCGAGACACTATCACCGACATCGAATAGTCGATGTAGGACGACTTCATCTCATTCTCAATGTTAATCTTTATTATACGATCTTCTGCCATTATTTTATGTTAATTCCCGGGACAATGCACTTGCTCACAATAGAGCACAATTCGCCTATCCCACTTTTATCATACAAAATTAGTGAAAAACCGCCAAATACGCAAATTTTTAAGGACTTTTCGTGCCGTTGCCTCACACTTGGCA
>CAMGFF010000157.1 GCA_946055125.1 uncultured Prevotellaceae bacterium
ACTCTCATTTGTGAATCCTCTGTATTTGAAATTTGGCGGCATCTCAGCAGAGCGCTCAAAAATAAATTTTTGGCGCTTTGCTTTCGATTTGCACAAATTTTGCCTAAATTTGGCGAGATAAATAATAAGATGGGAAAAGGTTGGGGAAATCTTGGAAAGTAAAAAAACGCCAACAAATTGACAGGCAATCAGTTAGCGTTTTTATAAGTACACCCATGGGGAGTCGAACCCCAATCGATGGAACCGGAATCCAGTATTCTATCCATTGAACTATGGGTGCGGTTTTGCTCGGCAAAAGTAATATTTTATTTGTTGCTGTGCAAATTTTTGGGGAGGAAAAGGGTTTGAAAGGGTGAGATTGGTGGATTTTTTGATTAATTATTGAATGAATGCTCGACTATGAATGTGAGGATTGAGGATAGCTGGCGTAGGGAGCTGGCGGCTGAGTGGGACAAGGATTACTTTGTGCGCTTGGTGGATTTTGTGAGGCGGGAATATGCTGCCGGACCGGTGTTCCCGCCCGGTGGTGAGATATTTGCGGCGTTTGATGCCACACCTTTCGACCGGGTGAAGGTGGTGATACTTGGTCAGGACCCGTATCACGACTATGGTCAGGCTAATGGCTTGTGTTTCTCGGTGCGTGATGGTGTGCCGTTTCCGCCGTCGCTGATGAATATTTTCAAGGAGATTCATGATGACCTTGGGAAGCCTATTCCGGCGAGTGGCGACTTGAGCCGCTGGGCGCGGCAGGGTGTGCTGCTGCTCAACTCCACGCTCACGGTGCGTGCCCACCAAGCGGGCTCGCACCAGAACCGTGGCTGGGAGCTGTTCACTGATGAGGTGATAATGCGTCTTGCTGTGGAGAGGGAGCACTTGGTGTTTATGCTGTGGGGGTCGTATGCGATAAGGAAGGGGGCGTTTATCGACCGGGATAGGCACTTGGTGCTCACTTCACCACACCCGTCGCCGCTGTCGGCCTATCGTGGCTTTTTTGGCAACAAGCATTTCTCGCGGGCTAATGCTTATCTTGTGGAGCATGGCATTGAGCCGGTGGAGTGGTGAGGTTTTTTTAGGTAAGAGGTAAGAGGTAAGGGGTAAGAGGTTTTTTTAGGTAAGAGGGGGTTAGGGGAGGGTGGATTGAAATTGAATTTATTTTGGAAGATGAGGAAAGTTTTTGCTTTTTTGATGGCTGTGATGGCTCTTGTGGCACTTGCCGGTGAGCCTGTGGATACGCACACGAGGGTTTTCGACTCTTCGTTTAAGTCGCTGCAGGTGCGTCTTGAGGGGAATGATTTTTTCCCGCCTATTCTCACTTGGGGCAACGATGGTGAGAGGATTGTTGTGTCGTTTGACGAGCTGAAGGACGACCGCTCTTATTTGCGCTACACTTTGGTGCATTGCGATGCCGACTGGCAGCCGTCGGAGGGGCTTGTGGACTCGGAGTTTGTGGATGGCTTCAACTATGCCGATGTGGAGGACTATGAGTTTTCGAGCGGCACGTTCTCGCAGTTTGTGCATTACCGCTTTTCGCTGCCTAATGAGCAGATGCGTCCGTTGCTGTCGGGCAATTACTTGGTGCGTGTGTATCGAGAGGAGGATCCCGAGGATGTGGTGCTGCAGGCGCGGTTCATGGTGAGTGAGAATGCGGTGATGGTGCCTGTTGAGGTCACGTCGCGTACCGATGTCGACTATAACGAGGCACACCAGCAGCTCTCGGTGAAGGTGAACACGCGCAACTACCGGGTGCAGGATATGTATCGCGACTTGAAACTTCGTGTGACGCAGAACTTGCGTCCCGACACCGAGGTGGCGCTTTCGTCGCCGATGATGGTGAATGGCAATGTGGCGGTGTTTGAGCGCGACAAGCGGCTGATATTTGCTGCGGGGAATGAATTCCGCCGCATTGAGACGGTGGCCACGAATTATCGCACTATGGGAGTGGAGGCCGTGGAGTATCACCACCCTTTCTACCACGCCACGCTGCGCACCGATGAGCCACGCTGCGAGGAACCTTACCTCTACGACCGCACGCAGAATGGCCGCTACTTCATCCGCAATGCCGAGGCCGACAATTCGGCTTCGTGTGCCGACTATATTGTGACGCATTTCACTCTCAACACCGGCGGCCCGGTGCGAGGGGGGAGGATTTACCTGAGCGGAGAGTTCACGCACTACCTCTACACACCGGCGACGCTGATGAAATATGATGCCGCCACGGGGTGCTACCTGTGCGACATGATGCTGAAGCAGGGAGCCTACAACTATGAGTATCTCTTTGTACCCGATGGCTCGGAAGTGGGGCAGACGGCGACAATAGAGGGCGATAAGTATCAGACGGTGAATGAATACCTTGTGAGGGTGTATCACCGCCAGACGGGCGAGCGCTACGACCGCCTCATAGGCTACGGCATAGCGTTCTCGGGGAAATAGTTTTTAGAGGTAATAGGTAATATATTGGCTTGGGGTGGGTTAGGAGAGGAGGAGGTAGGTGGTGTAGGCGGCGTAGAGAAGGAGGAGGAGGGCACCCTCGGCGCGGTCGATTACTTTTCGCCTCAGCGTGAAAGCGAAGATGAATGTGAGCACCGACGAGAGGATCAGCACGCCGAAGTCGAGCATGGAGATGCCTGTGAGCACAATGGGGCTTATGAGCGACGAAAGGCCGAGAATCATCATCACATTGAAGACGTTGGAGCCGAGCACGTTGCCCAGTGCGAGCTGAGGGTTTCCTTTGCGGGCTGCGATTATGCAGGTTACGAGTTCGGGCAGGGAAGTGCCGAGGGCAACGATGGTGATGGAGATGGTGCGCTCACTCATGCCGAGAAGTGTGGCGATATCCACGGCCGAAGAGAGGAAAAGGTTTCCGCCCGTGAGTAGCACTGCGAGTGAGACCACAGCGCCGGCAATCATCACCCACAAGGGACGGCCCGTGAAAAGCGACTTTTCAGGTTCATCGTTGGCAGGCTCGGGTTCAGGGTTGTTCTTTGAGGTTAAGAATGTGTAGCCTATGTAGGCGGCGAAAAGCAAGAGGAGGAAGAAGCCGTCGAGGCGCCCCAGCTCATTCTCGGTGATGTGAGGGAAGACGCTGTCGGAGCAGAGGAGCATCAGCAGGAACGCGAGGAAAATACCGAAGGGAATGTCGCGTCGCAGATTGGAGCTTGTGATGCCGAAAGGAAGAATCACTGCTGTGGTTCCGAGGATAAGCAGCGTGTTGCAGATGTTGGAGCCGAGCACATTGCCGAGGGCTATGTCGCCGTGACCGGAGATGGCAGAAGAAAGCGACACGAAAAGTTCGGGGGCAGAGGTGCCCATGCCCACAATGGTTACTCCAATAACGAAGTCGGAGAGCTTGGCTCGTTTAGCGATGGCCACCGAGGCATCTACGAGTTTGTCGGCTCCCAGGAGGAGCATAGCCAGGCCGGCGATAAGGATGATGTACGTCATAGTTTCAAGAGCTAAAAAAAAGTTTTTGCAAAGGTAGTGATTTTTTTTTAGTTAGGAGTTAGGAGTTAGGAGTTAGGAGTTTTTTTAGTTTTTAGTTAGGAGTTTTATGGAAGGAAAGGTTTTTATTTTTAATCCGGAGAATGACCTGGCGCTGGCCTATGGCGAGGAAGGATATACGGCACCGCCGGCGGCACGGCAGCTTAGGCGCGACTTGCAGATGCTGCCGGTGTGGTACTGTGAGGCCGGGAGCACTGTTCTCTCGCAGTGCTGTGATGAGGATTCGGCGTGGCTCGGCGGGCTGAGGGAGAGCTTTGGCATCGAGGCAAGGTGCATAGCTATCAACCACTTGCAGAACCACTGCTGCGACTACCGGCCGTGGGGGTGGAGCCGCGACTTGCGTAGGCGGCTGCTTAATGAGTGTGTGCCGGCAGGGCAGCTGCCCACGGTGGAGCAAATCGACCGGTGGCGTGAGCTGTCGCACCGCCGCATCTCGCAGAGGCTGCTGCGGTGGGTGTGTGAGCGCGTGGTAGCGCCCATGCCCGAGCTGCCGTACGAGGCGCACACGGTGGCCGAGGTGCGTGACTATGAGCTGCGGCACCCACGGTGCTACATCAAGGCGCCATGGTCGAGCAGTGGGCATGGAGTGTATCGTGTGCTTGAGCCGCAGTCACGCAACTTTGAGATTTGGACACAGGGTGTGATCAACCGCCAGGGCTCGATAATGTGTGAGCCGGCACTTGAGGCGGTGCAGGATTTTGCCATAGAATACCAGTGCCAAGGCGGCACGGCGCGGCAGGTGGGCTACTCGGTGTTTGGCAACGATACGCACAGTGCCTACAGCGGTGGGATAGTGGCTGATGAGGCGACATTGCGCGGCATTATAGTGGAGAAGCTGGGCGATGCGAGGCTGCTCGACGCGGTGCGTGAGGCGGTGCGGCAATTTGTGGAGGCCGAGATAGCGTCGAGCTATGAGGGTTATCTTGGAGTGGATATGATGGTGTATGCTGCCGAAGGTGGCGAGAGGAGGCTCAATCCCTGCATAGAGCTGAACCTGCGCACCACGATGGGAGTGGTGACAGCCCTGTTTGCTCAGCGCTATCTTGCGCCGGGGGCGACAGGCCGCTTTGTGGTGGAGCAGGGCAAGGAGGCCGCGGCCGGCGGGCCTGCTGTGATAGAGGGTGGCAAGCTGCGTGGCGGCACCTTGTGGCTCACCCCCCGCTATGCCGATAGCCGCTACACGGCGCGTATAGATGTGAAATAGGCAAGAAACGCTGCAAAAAACGTGAAAAAAGCAGTAGGGTAGTAGGAATGTTGCGCCGAAGTGTTATCTTTGCAGCCAGAAAACACATAAAGATAAAAATAACATGAAGAAGATAATAGCAGCCGTGATAATGGCGATAGTGGCACTCGTGCCGACGACTATGAATGCACAGAGAGGCGAGAAATCGGTGGGAGTGTTTGGTGGCTTCAACAGCGAGACAGAGAGCGGACTTGCTGGAGTGTATTTCCAATATGGTTGCAACAGCTGGCTGCGACTGTCGCCGAATATGCAGGTAGTATTTAGGAAGCACAACCTTGGAGCCTTTCAAATAAATGGCAATGCGCACTTTGTGCTGCCGCTTGGCGATGAGGTGAATGTGTATGGCATAGGAGGGGTGACCTATCAGAGCTGGCGCTACTCAGAAAAAAAAGATAAGCGAGAAGACAATGTAACCAACCGCTTCGGGCTTGCAGCAGGAGCGGGCATAGAGCTCTATTGCACCAAGACGCTGAAATTGATGGCTGAGGGGAAATACAGTTTTCTGAAGAAGCACCCCTCGGGCGATGTGTTTGTGGGTATAGGCTATGTGTTTTAGAAGCGGATTTTCTCGATTTCGCGCTGCATTGCCACGAGCCGGTCGCGCACATTGCGGAGCCGGTCGATTACCTCAACGCGCTTCGACACATTAGAGCGGTTACGGCGAATCTCATTTTGGGCGGCGTCGAGGCGCATACCCTTTTCCTTGACGAGATATAGGATTAGTCGCAGAGTCTCGATGTCGGCTGGGGAATATAGGCGGCGGTTGGTGTCGGAGCGTTCGGGTTTAATCACTGTGAACTCCTTTTCCCAGAAACGCAGTGTAGAGGCCGGCATCCCCAGGATGTCGGCAACCTCGCTAATGCGGTAGAATTTTTTGTTGAGATTGTCGGTTTTTGCCATTTTTTAGAGATAAAAGGTTGATAAAAACGAATAGATTTGCAAATGTAATAAATTCGGAGTAATTTTGTAAATTATTTTCGCACAAAGTTTTTTAGGACTATGAGCTTTGGGCTTTGTGTGAAGGCTTTTTAGAGTGAAAAGGAATTGATAAATAAC
>CAMGFF010000158.1 GCA_946055125.1 uncultured Prevotellaceae bacterium
ATCCTGAATGCCAATGGGACATTCCCTCAACTGCTTCTTCTCCATATCCATAGTGTTATTTTTTTCCATGAATGCAATGGCACTGCCTATATAATGCAAAATTACAAACAAAACCTCACAGAAACAAAATTGTGCTTCACAAATTTTGTCCCAGCACCATCCCCCCAAGCAATAATTGCACTAGAGAGTGACACCACAGCCCTCGCTATGCCATAATCACAGTTTGGATAGTCGTATAGCGCATCTGCCTTAATCAAAGTTCAGTTGTCCGAAGAACTCGGGTCGATGGAAATCGGGCTTCTCGGTAGCAATTGGGCTCCAGCTAAGATAGTGAGGCTGCGACGTCTTGGCGGCGCACTTGTAGAAGTTGCCCATGATGTGACCGGGCAAGTTGTTGCCATCGAGCCCTATCAACTCAAATGGGATGGCAATCGTAAGATTCCACGCAAACATACCCTCCATCTCTTCAAATGGACGTGTGCCGCACGACGCATAGCGCTTTATCCGGGCTATCTCAGCATCGCTGAGGCGCGTGGGATTGCTTCGCGTGGCGCGGTGCGAGGCATTCACAGTGCCTATACAGTTGAATTCAAAGTTCCAGTACTCGCCACTGCCCGGCACGCTGAGGAAGAACTCCACGCAGCTGTCGTCGGCCACCGGCGAGTTGTTGGTGTAGTTCACTGCCCTCAGGTAGTTGGCTCGCACAAAGAAATCCACATAGATATACTTCGCGGAGTGTGCAATGGCGAAAATCGTCACCGGGTGGTAGGGATATTGCTCTGCCCAGTTGCGGCACGAAATGCAGTGCTTCTCGGCTTCCTGCTCGAGGAAGTCGCTCACCGCCTCCATGCTCATTTCGTCAAGCCCCTCAAGTGGGTAAACCGTAAGCTGAATCTTTTCCATAGTAGTTGTATTAAAAAGTGTTCTATATTACGACAATACACTCTGTGCCACGATGTAGTCCCTCAGCCCCAGAATGAAGCCAAAGAGCGACATGAGCAAGATTATTATACCTATAATGCGGTTAATGAGCCACATGCTGCGCACGTTGAAGTGCGCCCTCACCGCATTCACAAAGAGCGTGACAAGAAACCACCACAGTAGGGCTCCACCAAATATCGCCATGAAGCCTACGATGTAGTGATAATACTCATAGTCGGGCGAGAGGAAATTGAAGCGCGTAAAGAGGCCTATTATCAGGAACAAGATCAGTGGGTTGGAGAAAGTGAAAAGAAAGCCCGTGACAAAGTCCTGCGTGTAGTTCATCTTGCGGTCACTGGGTGCTTTGAGCGACCCTGCCGGGTTCTTTTTTATCAGGTAAAGGCCAAAGAAGAGGAGCACCACGCTGCCAATCATCTGCAGCATGCTCTGGTTGTTCTCAATGAAATCAATCACGAACGACAGTCCAAGCCCGGTGAGAAGGCAATAGAACACGTCGGAGAACGCTGCCCCCACGCCGGTGAAGAAGCCGGCCCAGCGGCCCTTGTTGAGCGTGCGCTGAATGCACAGCACACCCACCGGCCCCATAGGAGCCGACACCATTATTCCTATTATCAAGCCCCTTATCAAGAGGTAGAGTATCAAGTCCATTCTCAGTTCTTTTTCACTATAATTGCATCATAGCATAAGAGTAATATGCAAAGATAGTGTTTTTATCAATATCTTCTCAGCTTTTGACTATTTTTTTCATTTTTATCACAGCATTCCATTTTGGCGCACGCATTCGGCCCCACACAGTAGCCATAAACGGACTCTGTGTGGGGCCGAGGTTGATTTCTTGCGCCTTGAGCGCTTCAATAGCTGCGGGCAAAAATCACGCGCTGTGCCGAGGGCTTGCCGGTGACCATGCACTTGCCGGGGGTCTTGTCGCCATCGAGCGGTATGCAGCGTATGGTTGCCTTGGTCTCATCCTTGATTTTCTCCTCGGTTTCGGGGGTGCCGTCCCAGTGAGCGAGTATGAAGCCGCCTTCCTCTATCTTCTCCTTAAACTCCTCGTAGGTCTCCACCGTGGTGGTCTTCTCCTCACGGAATTTAAGAGCCTTGGCATAGATGTTGGCCTGTATCTCCTCGAGCAGTGCTGCCACATGTGCCTCAATGCCCTCAAGCGATGCCTCGCTCTTCTCAAGGGTGTCGCGGCGCATCACCTCAATGGTGCCTTTCTCTATGTCGCGGGCGCCGAGCACGAGGCGCACAGGCACGCCCTTGAGCTCATAGTCGGCAAACTTGAAGCCGGGGCGCTTGTTGTCGGCGTTGTCATATTTCACGCTGATGCCCATTGCCTTGAGCTTCTCCACGATGGGCGCCACCTTTGCATCAATCTCGGCAAGCTGGTCGAGGCTCTTATACACGGGCACAATCACCACCTGAATGGGTGCCAGGTGCGGCGGAAGCACGAGGCCGTTGTCGTCGCTGTGGGTCATGATAAGCGCTCCCATGAGGCGGGTCGACACGCCCCACGATGTGGCCCACACATATTCGAGCTCATTGTTCTTGTTGATGAATTTCACGTCGAATGCCTTGGCGAAGTTCTGGCCGAGGAAGTGTGATGTGCCCGACTGCAGCGCCTTGCCATCCTGCATCATGGCCTCGATAGTGAATGTGTCGAGCGCACCGGCAAAGCGCTCATTGGCCGATTTCACACCCTTTATCACAGGCACGGCCATGTATCGCTCGGCAAAGTCGGCATACACGTTGAGCATTCGCTTTGCCTCCTCAAGGGCTTCCTCCTTGGTGGCGTGGGCAGTGTGTCCCTCCTGCCACAGGAACTCTGCCGTGCGCAGGAAGAGGCGCGTGCGCATCTCCCAGCGCAGCACGTTGGCCCACTGGTTGCACAGTATTGGGAGGTCGCGATACGACTTAATCCAGTTGCGGTAGGTGTTCCAGATGATCGTTTCCGAGGTTGGACGTATGATAAGCTCCTCCTCCAGACGCGCAGCGGGATCCACCACCACGCCCTGCCCATCGGGATCGGTCTTCAGGCGATAGTGCGTCACCACGGCACACTCCTTGGCGAAGCCCTCCACATGGTCGGCTTCCTTGCTCAGGAACGACTTGGGGATAAGCAGTGGGAAATAGGCGTTAACATGACCCGTTGCCTTAAACATATCATCGAGCTGGCGCTGCATCTTCTCCCATATAGCATAGCCATAGGGCTTTATCACCATGCAGCCTCTCACTGCCGACTGCTCTGCGAGGTCGGCCTTCACAACAAGTTCGTTATACCACTGAGAGTAGTTGTCGGCTCTCTTGGTTAAATCTTTTAGCTCTTTTGCCATTTTTTCGTTATCTATGTTTTTTTTCGTTTCTTTTTTCACTTCTTCTCGGCTGCTCGCCTCAGCATGGTGCGGCCCGGCACAAGGTAAATCTCAAGGCGGCGGTTAAGGCGGCGGTTGTCGATGGAGTTGTTGGGCTTGAGCGGCTCATCGGGTCCCAGTGCGTAGGGCACCACAAAGTCGGCCTTGCCCGTAGCATCAAACCACCCATACACCGCATCCACCCTCGCCCGGCTCAGCGTGCGCAAGTAGGCATCCGAGCCGGTGTTGTCGGTGTGCATCACAAGCAGCATCTTCCACATCTCGGGCGTCTCAAGATAGCGCGACAGCGGCTTGAGTGCGCGAAGTCCCAGGTCGGTAAGCACGGTGTCGTTGGGCGCGAAGAGCTGGCCTGCAGGTATGGTTATCACTATCACCTCGCCGCTGCGCATGAGCTCCACCATGTAGCCTTTCTTCTTCAAGTTGCGAGCCTCACTAAGTTGCGTGGCAGCCACCCACTCGGCATTTCTCGTCACGGCAGGCTCATAGATGTTGTCTTCGAGCGTGAGGTAGAATATATCCACCTCCTGCTCCTGCTGTTCCTGTCGGTCGGCCTTGCTCCCCTTGAAGATGTCCTTTATTCCACCCGCAGCCTCAGCACCCGCGCCACACAGCAGCAGGGCCAGTGCCACGAGCAGACGGCTAAAATATGTCGTCGTCGTCGAGCGTGTTCTCATATTCTATCTCTCCTTCCACGAGCGCCTTCACATCGTCCATCTCAATCTGGTTGTCGGGGTCCTTGCGGATGCTCTTCTTCACAAAGTTCACTATCTCATTGATGTTGTAGCTATCGTTCTCACCATCGCCCTCATCGTAGAGCGCCTCCTGGTCATCGCCCTTCTCATAGAAGTCGTACATAGTGTCGATAAGCAGCAGAATCTCATCGTCGGAGTATTTGTCGCGAATCTTTGCCGGAACGTAGTTGCGAATGTACTCTATGGCATCATTCTCATCAAATTCTTTAGCTCCCATTTTCAGTAAGTTGTTTTTTTCGTTTTTATAATATC
The DNA here is from genome assembly GCA_946055125.1 of uncultured Prevotellaceae bacterium. Taxonomy (GTDB): domain Bacteria; phylum Bacteroidota; class Bacteroidia; order Bacteroidales; family Muribaculaceae; genus CALZFJ01. The sequence goes on from CAMGFF010000158.1 coordinate 4,319, forward strand.
ACTTTTTTCAAATCTTTCTCGTCGGGTTGGTGGGGCATCACTCGTCGTCACCGGGCAACAGCCCAAGTGGGAGGTTCATGAAGATGCGCCGCGCATCGTGGTCGATGCCGTCGATAAACTCCTCGGCAATGGGAATGAGCACCTCGCGCCCCTCAGCGTCCTCCACCACAAAGAGCACGTTCTCGGTGGAGTCGTCCACATCCACTATCTCGCCAATCACCTTGCCACCCTCAGCCTCTATCACCACAAAGCCTATGAAGAGGTCGGCAGGCTCCTCGTCGCAGTCGTATTCCTCGGCCAGAGCCTCATATTCGCGCTTCACCACATATATGGCCTTGTTCACCAACAGGCTCAAGTCATCGTCGCAGTCGATGCCTTCTATCTTCAACAGCGCGGTCTGCTCATTCTTGGGGCGCTTGCCCTCCACGAAGAATGGCACGAAGATGCCGTCGATGTCGCTCACAAGGCAACTGAAGCGGTCGAGCAAATCAATGTCGCACAGCATCGTGGCCGAAATCTCGCCATTCACGCCATGGGGCTTGTTGTAGCGCCCCATCTCCACCAGGTCGTCGCGGCTTATCATAGCGTCACTTCTTCTTTTTCTTCTTAGAGGTAGCCGGGGCGGGTGCCGGGGCCTCCTTAAACTCATGCAGGCGGTAGGTGGCAGGGTCGAGGTTGATGCGGCCGCGCGAGTAGTGGTAGAGGTCGTTGAGGATCTTCTCGTCCTCCACACCGTCCTTGTTGATTGAGAAGATGAGCTTCTTCATGTGGTTGGCGATGAGCGAGATGAGATTGTCTTTCTCCTCACCATCGGGATACTCACACGCCGCGTCAATCATGCGCTCGATTATTTTGCCATAATGGCGATACTTTATCGGCTCAAGCTCATAGGGCACCTTCTCGGGCTTCGTCACAAGGCTTTCTTTCTTCACGATGTTGTCGTAGGGGTAGTCGATGTCGAGCTTGAAGTCCGACATTATGGCCAGGTGATCCCAAAGCTTGTGCTTGTAGTCCTCGGTGTCGCGAAGCTGCGGCAGTAGGTTGCCCATAATCGACACTATGGTGTAGGCACACCGCGTGCGCTCATCGCGGTCGGGGATAGCCACGCAATAGTCCACCATCTGCTGCACATTTCTTCCATACTCGGGAAGCACGAGTTTCTTTTGCTGTGAATTATATTTTTGATCCATCTAAGCGATTTATTATCCAAGAAATCAACAAATTATCAATAGGCAGCACCACAGCCGCAGCCACGCGCCACCCCACCCGCCGGCACTATGCCGCCAAGTTATTCTGCAAAATTAGCTATTTTCCCCGAATTACACCAATTCTAACCCCAAATTTTTCTGCTGTTGAAAAAAATCGCAAAATCGCTGGAGCATCTCTGCAGAGTGCCCAAAAATAAATTTTTGGCACTCTGCTTTCGATTTGCACAAATTTTCCAT
>CAMGFF010000159.1 GCA_946055125.1 uncultured Prevotellaceae bacterium
ACGCTGCATAACCAAACAACCAGAAAAAGTATCTAAACACTTTAACAAATCCTAATATTTAACCTTTATTTAACTAACTATTATGTGCAATTTGCGAACTAATTTGCTGAAATTGTGCTTATCGGTAGCGTTGCTATCGGGATTCTCCGTATCGGCTCTCACGGCCGATGCCGCCTCTCCGGCTGCCGCACCGCAACAGCATACTGATGGCGCGATTACAGGCGTTGTACTCGACCACACCGGCGAGCCGGTGATTGGCGCTACTGTGACGATTAAAGGCACAAACAAGGCTACTGCCACCGGTATCGACGGCGACTTCATGCTGAAGGCTCCCAAGGGCAGCACCGTGGTTGTGAATTACCTGGGCTACGACGAGGCCTCTCTCGTGTTCAACGGCGAGCCACTCACTTTCAACCTCAAGGAATCGAAGTTCCAGCTCGAGGAAGTGGTGGTGACCGCCCTGGGCATCAAGCGCTCGGAGAAGGCGCTGAGCTACAATGTGCAGAAGGTGGGCAACGAAGACCTCACCACCGTGAAGAACACCAACTTCATGAACTCGCTTGCCGGCAAGGTGGCCGGTGTGAACATCAATGCCTCATCGGCCGGTATGGGTGGCGCCACCCGCGTGGTGATGCGCGGCCCCAAGTCGATCAACCAGAGCAACCAGTGCCTCTATGTGGTGGATGGTGTGCCTATCAACAACCACAACAATGGCGAGACCGGAAGCATCTACTCGGAGCAGCCGGGCAGTGAGGGCATTGCCGACATCAACCCCGAGGACATCGAGTCGATTAGCGTGCTCAGCGGCCCCTCGGCAGCCGCGCTCTATGGCTCGGCAGCCGCTCAGGGTGTAATCATGATCACCACCAAGAAGGGCGCTGAGGGAAAGGTGTCGGTGGCTATCTCCAACAGCACACAGTTCTCCTCGCCGTTCAAGATGCCTGAGTTCCAGAATGAGTACCCCAACCGCCCCGGCGAAATCCGCTCCTGGGGTGAGAAAGGCACCTCGGAATACACCGGCTACGACCCGGCCGACTTCTTCAACACCGGCAGCAACGTGCAGAACAACGTGTCGCTCACCGTGGGCAACCAGAAGAACCAGTCGTATATCTCTATCGGCACGACCAATGCCAAGGGTATAATTCCCAACAACAAGTATAACCGCTACAACTTCACATTCCGCAACACCACTTCGTTCCTCGACGACAAGCTCACCCTCGACGTGGGCCTGAACTACATCAACCAGAACGACTGCAACCTAATGTCGCAGGGCCAGTATTTCAACCCGCTCGTAGCGCTCTACCTCTTCCCTCGCGGCGAAAGCTTCGACGCCATTCGCACATTTGAAGTCTACGACCAGGCTCGCGGAATTTATGTGCAGAACTGGAACTTCGGCGACGCCCTGCAGATGCAGAACCCCTACTGGGTGGCTAAGCGCATGAACCGCACCAACAACAAGCACCGCTACATGGCCAATGCCAGCCTGAAATACAAAATCTTCGACTGGCTCGACGTGGCAGGCCGCATTCGCTTCGACCGCACCAACAACAAATTCGAGGACAAGCGCTACGCCTCCACCATCAACCTCTTCGCCCACAGCGACTATGGCTTCTACAAATACTACAACAGCGCCGACCAGAGCCTCTACGGCGACTTGATGGTGAACGTGAACAAGACCCTTGGCAACTTCTCGATTGGCGCCAACGTGGGTGGCTCGTTCTCGCGCACCCAATATGACGAGGGTGGATTCCAGGGTGGCCTACGCGCTCCATCGAACATCTTCACACCCAATGCCATCGACTATGCGGCAGCCTCCAACGACAACCGCCCCATCTTCGCGCTCAACAAGCACTTCATCAACTCGCTCTTCGCCAACGTGGAGCTGGGCTGGCGCAGCATGGTCTACCTCACCCTCACCGGCCGTAACGACTGGGACTCGGCTCTCGACGGCACAAAGAACGAGTCGTTCTTCTATCCCTCGGTGGGTGTCTCGGCCATCATCTCCCAAATTGTGAAGCTGCCCAAGCAGATAAGCTACCTCAAGGTGCGCGGCTCGTGGGCCTCGGTGGGCTCGGCTATCAGCCCCAACATCACCTCGAAGTGGCGCTATGAGTATAACCCCGCATCGCAGAGCTACGAAACCGTGACCTACAAGTTCCCCGAGACTTTCTACCCCGAGCGCACCGACTCTTGGGAGGCAGGTATCACTGCCCGCTTCTTCGACAGCTCGCTCACCTTCGACCTGACTTTCTACCAGTCGAACACCCGCAAGCAGACCTTCCTCCGCGCTATCACCGCCGGCGAGGGCTACAGCAATGAGTATGTGCAGACGGGTAACGTGCGCAACCGTGGTATAGAGCTCTCTATTGGCTACAACAAGACCTGGGGCGACTTCACTTGGAACAGCAGCCTCACCTACAGCATGAACCGCAACAAGATTATCGAGCTCCTCGACGACGAGGACGAGGTAATCAACATGGGCGGACTCAATGGAGCCAACATCATCCTCAAGAAGGGCGGAACTATGGGCGACCTCTACACCTATACCGACTTTAAGCGCGACAACGAAGGCAACATCGCCCTCGACGCAAGCGGAAATGTGATTCGCGAGACGCTCAGCAACCCCGAGTATCGCGGCAACGTGCTGCCTAAGGGCAACATAGGCTTCTCCAACGACTTCACCTGGAAGGGCATCAAGCTCGGCTTCCTCGTCAGCGCCCGCCTGGGCGGCATAGTGATGAGCCAGACTCAGGCCATACTCGACTACTACGGCGTGTCGCAGGCCTCGGCCGACGCGCGTGTCACCGGCATACCCGTCAACACCGGCTATGTGCCTGCCGAGCAATACTACTCGGTGGTGGGCGGCGACAACCCCATTTGGTCGGAGTATATCTACAGCGGCACCAACGTGCGCCTGCAAGAGGCTCACATTGGCTACTCCATTCCCCGCAAGCTGCTCCACGGCATGAACCTCTCGGTGGGCTTAACGGCCAGCAACCTCTTCATGATCTACTGCAAGGCGCCCTTCGACCCCGAGTCGACCGGCTCTACTGGCACATTCTACCAGGGTTTCGACTACTTCATGCAGCCAAGCCTCCGCAACATCGGTTTCAACGTAAAACTGCAATTCTAATTCCTAAAAGCAATGAAAGAAATGAAAAAGACAAATATAATGAAGAAGCTCTCCATGGGCTCGGTGATGGCCGCCGCTCTTGCCCTCACCGCTTGCACCACCGGCTTTGAGGAGGCCAACCGCCCCGGCGAGGAGGTCTCGGCCGAGGAGCTCTCGCGCGACAACTACAATACCGGCTCTTTCCTCGTGCAGATGCAGAATGAGGCTTTCCCCGAGCAGGAGAACACCTACCAGATGAACCAGGACCTCATTGGCAACTACCTGGGCCGATTCATGACCTACGCCAACAATGGCTTCGCCGGCAGCAACTTCGCCAAGATGAATGCCCCGGTGGGTTGGGTGCGCTACCCCTTTGCCGACAGTATGCCCAAGGTAGTGTCGGCTTTCAAGGAGATTGAGCGCCTTGGTGGCACCGAGAGCCTTGGCTACGCATGGGCACTCGTGCTGCGTGCCCAGTCGTTCCTCCGCCTCAGCGACATGTATGGCCCTATGCCCATCGGCGCTGAGGACGACCCCAATGCCTATTCCTCGGTTGAGAAAATCTACAGCAGCCTTATCGCCGACCTCGACCGTGCCATCGAGATTATGAATGGCATGATTCAGGCCAATGGCGGCTCGCTCACACAATTCAAGGACAGCGACAAGGTGTATGGCGGCAACTTCGTGCAGTGGCTCAAGTTTGCCAACTCGCTCAAGCTCCGCATGGCAGTGCGCATGCGCTTCGCAGCCCCCGACCTGGCCAAGCGCTATGGCGAGGAGGCTGTGGCCGCCGGCGTTATCACCAGCAATGCCGACAACTGCGACATCGACTACTCGCCCAACGGCCAGTGGAAGACCTCGGTTGAGTGGGGCGACAGCCGCGCCTGCGCCGACATTGAGAGCTACATGACCGGCTATGGCGACAACCGCCTGAGCAAGTATTTCCAGGCCACTGCCACTCCGGGCTCTCGCGCCATCATTGGCTGCCGCGCCGGTGCCAACATCGGCAACAAGACCGTGGCCGACGCTATCTACTCGGCCGCCAACGTGGAGCGCGACACTCCGGGAATGTGGATGACCGCCGCCGAGATGACGTTCTGCCGCGCCGAGGGCGCCCTCGCCGGCTGGAGCGGAATGGGCGGAACTGTGGAGTCGCTCTACAATGAGGCCATCACGCTCTCCTTCGAGCAGTGGGGCGCAAGCGGAGCCGATGCCTATATCAACAACAACACAGCCACTCCGGCCGACTATGTGGACGCCGACGGCGGCTATGGTGGCTCGCATGGCAAGATGACATCGATCACCGTGAAGTGGGACAACGCAGCCAGCGCCGAGGAGCAGCTCGAGCGCCTCATCGTGCAGAAGTGGATTGCCCTCTTCCCCGACGGACAGGAGGCCTGGCGCGAGATTCGTCGTACGGGCTATCCCAAGGTGTTCCCTGTGGCTCAATCCACTGCCTACAGCATCGAGGTGCCCAACCGCATCCCATTCGACTACACCGAGCCGGTGAACAACCCCGCCAACTATGCCAAGGCCGTGGCCCTGCTCGGCGGCAACGACGACTATGCGACCAAGCTCTGGTGGCAGAGATAATGTGTTTTCCGATTAATTTCTCAATACTAACGACAATAAGAAAATGAAAAATATAAAATCATTATTGCTCATGCTGGCTGGCTCGGCCACGCTCCTCTCGGCCTGCACCGATGTGGAAATCAAAGACCCTGAGAACCTCACCGTGCCCGAGCGCTCGGAGGCCTACTATGCCCAGCTTCGCGAATATAAAAAGACCGACCACGAAGTGGCCTTCGGCTGGTTTGGCAACTGGGTGGGCACCGGCGCCTCACTCGAGAACTCGCTCCGCGCCCTGCCCGACAGCGTCGACTTCGTGTCGATTTGGGGCAACTGGAAGAACCCCTCACCCGAGAAAATCGCCGACCGTGAATATGTGCGCACCGTGAAGGGCACCCGCACCTTGGTGTGCTTCATAGTGCAAGGAGTGGGCGACGGTATCACTCCCACAGGCGAGGATGCCGAGAAATACTGGAACTTCGACCCCACCAATGAGGCAAGCCTCCACGCTGCCATCGAGAAGTATGCCAACGCCATTGCCGACTCGGTGGAGCTTTACGGCTACGACGGCTTCGACTACGACTATGAGCCCAATTATGGCCACAGCGGCAACATCACCGGCAACCCCACGACCGAGAAAATATTCGTCGAGACACTGGCAAAGCGCTTCGGCCCCAAGTCGGGCACCGACAAGATGCTCGTGATCGACGGTGAGCCGCAGACCATCGCCAGCGAGCTTGGCACTTGCTTCGACTACTTCATCGTGCAGGCCTACAACTGCCGTGGCGACTACGACCTCGACGACCGCCTCGCCAGCACCATCAGCAACTTCGATGGTGTGCTCAGCGCCGAGGAAGTGGCGAAGAAGTACATCGTGTGTGAGAACTTCGAGAACTATGCCGCTGCCGGAGGCGTGACCTTCACCGACCGCTATGGCAACACCATGATGAGCCTCGAGGGAATGGCACGCTGGACGCCCATCGTCGATGGCAAGAAGGTGCGCAAGGGCGGAATTGGCACCTACCACATGGAGTATGAGTACAACGCCGGCAAGCAGCCGTCATATCCAGCTCTGCGC
>CAMGFF010000160.1 GCA_946055125.1 uncultured Prevotellaceae bacterium
GCCATTGCCAATCACGGTGCCTGCGGCGTTCGCGGTGCCATCGGCGTTGAAGAGGAGGTGATTGCAGCTCTTCAGTCCGCCATTTGTGCCCCACTCATAGGACTCCTGGGGCTGGGGCTCGTTCTTGTCGTCATCGCTGCACGATACAGCCACTGCCGATATAGCTCCGGCAAAAGCATAAACCAAAATCTTCTTTACCATTTTCATACTTAAATCGATTATTTGTTATTGTCGTTAGTGAAAAACATTTATAATTTGTCAGAATTTATATCCAGCCGAGATTGAGAAGTTGCGGCCCGGGCGGTAGCGTCGAGTCACCTCCTCCACCGTGCCGTGTCCGGTCTCGAGGAATTGCTTGTAGCACACATTCTCATTGAGCACGTTGCGTGCCGAGAGCTTTACCTCGAAGTGCTTGCCCAGCTCCTTGCCGATATTGATATCAACGGTGTTGCGCGGCATCTCGTAGCTGTCGGGGATATTCACCGTATTCTCGCTGGTTCCCATGCTGCGTCCCACTCCCACAATGCGCTTGCCAATGCGGTTGTAGAGAACCGAGGCATTGAGCGAGAGGGGATTGCTGCGATAGAAGAGGCCCAGGTTCACGATGTAGGGCGACTGGCCCTGCATGGCGCGGTCATTCTCCTTTGCGCCGGGAGCGAAGCGCACCTTGCTGTGAATGAAGGCACAATTGGCATTGAGGCTGAAATTGGGCAAGCCAATGAAACCGAGCGACTTCTTCACGTCGATTTCCACGCCATAGTTGTCGGCCCCGGCGGCGTTCACATAGGAATAAGTGAGGTCGGTACCGCCATTCACGGTGTAGGTCCACTCAATGGGGTTCTTGAAATTCTTGTAGAAGAGCGACACCGCAACGAGCTCGCCCTGGGCGGGATAGAACTCATATCCGAGGTCGACGTTTTCGATGTAGGCCGATTTCAGGGCGTAGTTGCCCTGCACGTTGCTGGCGAGGTCGAAGTCGTAGAACACCGAGGGCGCCACCTCGCGAAACTCGGCGCGGTTCACCGAGCGGCCGTAGGCCACACGCACTTTGTGGCTTGGGTTGATGTCGTAGCTCACGTTGACCGAGGGGAAGAAGTCGTTGCCGGGATAGTAGGTGCTGTATTCGCTGCGCTCCGTGTCGCGGGAGTTGCGGATAAGCTCCATGCGGTTGTGCTCGAAGCGCACACCGGCAAGCACATTTAGCTGCCCCCATGCGAAGTGGCCCGACACATATCCGGCAGCGAGCAGGTTGCGGCCGCGGTAGTTGTTGGTCCAGCGCACGGTTTCGAGCATGTAGAGCTTGTCGGCGCCATAGTTGGCATCGGTGAGCAGCTCATCGGCCACGCTAAGATACTGGAAGTCGGTGGGCAGTGCACTCGCCGAGGGGTTGTGGGCATAGATAAAGGAGCGTGTGTCGTAGGTGCGGGAGCGATACTCCGAGTAGGCACCGGCACGGAGAGTTATCTGTGAGTTGATTAAGGCGTAGCGGTCGGTGAAGTTGAGTCCGGCCGAGGCTATGTGCTCATCGAGCTTAGTAAACTCACGCTCAATGTCGTTGAGCCTTGTGAGAGCCATCACGCCGGGTTCCCAGGCATCGCTCACGGTGTAGCGGCGGCGGTCGGGCATATAGTTGTTGGCGTAGGCATATCCGGCGCTCCAGTCAATCTTGCGCTCATCGGTGCCCAGGGAGTGACGGCCGGTGAGCTGACCACTGTAGGTGCTGCGGCTCAGGTAGTAGTATTCAGCGCTCTCAAAGTTGTCGCTCTGCGAGTTCACGCCGGCGCGTGTGGTGTAGCGGTCGCGGCCAAGCTGGTTGAAGATGTTCTTCAGCTCAATGCGGCTGGCACCCGAAGCGCTCACATAGGCGATATTCAGCATTGCGCCGAGGCGGGCATAGGAGTTATACTGGTTGTCGGTGCTGTGGCGCAGATACACCGAGCGGTCGTTGCGCGTGTCGTAGGCGCCAAAGAGGGAGTTCTCCATGTCGGTGTAGGCGCGGCGGCTGTTGCTGTAGTTGAGCGAGGCGATGAGGGCGAGCGAGCGTCCGTCGTCGGCAGTGAAGCGGCGACCAAGCTCGGCGTTGAGCCCCAGGTCGGCAATGGGAGTTGACTTGCGCACACGCCAGTCGTTGTTGAGGCCGTTGCGATGAAGATCCACAGTGCCCTCGCCGGCAATGGGAGTGATAGGGGCGTGAATGCCGCCACGCAGACTGCGCAGGCCATTGTCGAAGCCCAGGAAGTCGGTGCCGCTGCCCTTTCCGTGGAAGAACGAGGCAAAGTGTGTGGCGTCGTTCACATTGGCGCTTATAGCAATACGGGCCGAGTTCACATCGGGCACGTCCTTGGTGTTGATAAGCACGAAGCCGCCGGTGAAGTCGGCAGGATATTCGGGCGAGGGCGACTTCACGATGAGCATGTTGTCGAGCTGCGACGAGGGTATAATGTCGAATGAGAAAGCACGCGAGTCGGCCTCGCTGCTGGGCACTGCGCTGCGGTTGATCCACACATTATTATAACGCTGCGACAGTCCGCGCACCATCACGAATTTGTCGTCGATGATGCTAATTCCCGGAATTCGGCGTATCACCTCCGAGGCGTTGCTGTCCTGAGTGCGCGAAATCTGCTGGGCCGATACACCGGCCATCACCACGAGGCTGTTGCGCTGCAGGCCCACGATAGAGCCCTCGGTGTTGCGCTTCACCTGCCGCGTAACCACCACCTCGCCAAGCTGCCGGCTCTCGGGCTTCAGCACGAAATCGACCGTGGCAGTGCGGTCGAGCGAAATCTCTTGGCTCGCAGCCTCATAGAATACATACTCGGCCACCACGGTGCATTTTCCGTTGCTCAGGCCGGGCAGCTCATAGCATCCATCGAGGTCGGTGATTGTGGTCACGGTTGTGTTTTCAATTCTCACGGTCGCTCCAATGAGCGGCTCATTGCTTGTGTCGGTCACTTTCCCTTTTATTACTGCCGCGTGAGCCATTACTGACGTGGCAGCAAGAAGAATCATAGCAATTTTTCGTTTCATCAATTTGCAGTTATTGTTTTTTCCGCTGCAAAGGTCGGCACAAATTATCACAGCGGTGTGACAATCGCTTCACATTCCTGTATCATTGCCGGGGAAAGCACAAGGGGCTGTGCCGAGTGATGCGGCACAGCCCCTTGTGGTTATGTGATTATAATGAAATGCGTTACTTCACGAACACCTTCTGAGGGCGTCCGGCAACCTTCACTATGTAGAGGCCGGGAGCGACGCTGATTTGAGAATCGCGTGTGCGGGCCACGGCAGCGCCGGCAGCGTTGAACACCTCAACGGTTGCGCCATTGTTCTCAACCACGATAGCGCCCTTGGCTCCATAAGCGCGGAGTCCCTTGGCAGCTACAGCATCCTTCACGCCACTTCCATCGGCGGGAATTGCATAGCCCACGAGGTCGAGGTCGGAAGTCGTCACGAAATAGGCAAGCAGATTGTCGCCGTAGGGGAAGAGAAGCACATCGGCAGTGGGGTCACATACGGCATCAAGCACCATATCGGCTGCATTAGAGCCATCGACAGCAGTTTGCACTGTAATCTCTATTTCTTTGAGAGCATTCTCGGCAATTGCACCGGTGAGAGTAGTGGGGTCGGTAGTCCCGTAGATATAGGCGTACGACGAAACTGCCCATCCGGGGAAGTAGCTGAGCTCGAGAACTGCGGTGTAGTGCTTGCCATTGAAAGCACGCGAGTCGCCGGAATTGGGAGCATATGCCCAGGCCGACTCACCGGTTTCTTTCACGAAATTGGTGGCAGTGAGAGTCTCACCGTTCACATAATAGAACTCATCAGCGCCACCCTGATAGTGACCCACATAGTAGCCATCGGCAGGTTTGGCCGAGTGGGCAATAGCCTTAGCGTTGCTGCTGCCCTGGTACCACTGGCCCACACCCTCAATCTGGACGAGCTCGGGCTCTCCAATCACACCGCCAGTGACTACCCAGCGATAGATGTGCTGTGCATAAAGGCCGGCCATAGTGGCAACAATCTGTGCATCGCCATTGAGGTCGCCCTGCACATGCAGGCGTGCGCCAAGGTCGAGGCTGGTGTTGTGGTCGAGAGATATAATCTCAACAGGCTCGGCAGTGACCGACGAGGTCTTCCACACCTTGAAAGTAGTACCGCTGGCGCTGAAGTTGCAGATGAGCATGTTGCCGGCGCAGTCGGAAGCCACAGAACCGGTGGCATCGGCCGAGCCAAGGTTGATTTCGCCCAGCTTCTCGCCGGTTTGCGGATTGATGACGATGGGAGTGGTGCCATCACCGAAGTTGAGCACGAGAGCCTCGCCGCAAGCTGCGAGCGAAACGTGGGTGGTGCGGAAGTCGGTTGCATAATACTCCGAGATGTTCTTGTCGAAAAGCTGGGTAGCACCCTCGATGTTGATGCCTTCGGCCATTGCACTTGCCGGGAGCAGCAGCGCGGCTGCCACCAATGAGTAGAAATTCTTCATAATAATAAAAGTGTTTAGTTAATGAATGTGTTGTTATTAATTATATATTTGCTATTTTTACCACTCTTTGCGTGTATTCGGCTGCAAATATACAAATTATTATCAAAACAAAAATAAAATAATAAAATAATTTATGAAGAATGTGTAATTTTCTTAGTTTTCGGCCGGAGCGGGCTTGATTATAAGGATACTAAGCTCATAGAGCAGGTAAAGCGGTGTGAATACAATCATGAGTGTGAATGGGTCACCGGTGGGGGTTATCACGGCGGCAGCCACCATGAGGGCCACGATGGCATGGCGGCGGTAGCGGCGCAGGATGCCCCGGTACAGAATGCCGAGCGCACTCAGCGTGAACGCCACAAGTGGCAGCTCAAACACCAGCCCCATCACCAGCAGCATTCCCACAAAGGTGTCCATATAGGAGTCGAGCGAAATCTGGTTGGGAATCATGGCGCTCACCTGATATTCAGCCAGGAAGCGCAGGGTGACGGGAAACACCACAAAGTAGCCCACAGCCACACCAAGATAGAACATAGCGGTGCCAAAGAGGAACGCAGCACTAATGCCTCGCCGCTCGTGAGGATAGAGCGCCGGGCGAATGAAGGTCCACAGCAGGTAGATAAGCACCGGGAAAGTGAGCACCAGCGCCATCCAGAACGAGGTGGACATGTGAATGAAGAATTGCGACGCGAGCTGAATGTTGATGAGCTGCACGCCGAAGCCCTCGGTGGAAAACTGCGGCAGCGAGGGAAATTGCGCCGTGACCCACGCAAAGAGGCGGTAGAGCACAAAGTCGCCACGGCAAGGAGCGAGAATCACACGGTCGAAAATGTCGGGCATAACGGCAAAAAGCCCCATTGCAGCGCCCACAAGCACCACAGCAGCCTTCCACAGCACCGCACGCAGTGCATCAAGATGCCCCCAGAACGACATCTCCCGGGCATTTCCATCGTTCTTCTCCATAGTTGTAAGTCAAAAGTCAGAAAAAGTAAAGCGGCCAAACTCAAAAGCCCACAGCCCACAGCTCAAAGCCCACAGCTCAAAGCTCACTTCTTCTCGTCGGTCTTGTTGATTTCGTCGGTCACGTCGTTCAGTCCATCCTTGAAGTTGCGCACTCCCTTGCCTATTCCGCGCATCAACTCAGGAATCTTGCGGCCGCCAAAGAGTAGGAGTATGATGATAGCTATGATAATAATCTCACCGGTACCAAGATTGAAAAGAGCAAGAATGCCATTAAGT
>CAMGFF010000161.1 GCA_946055125.1 uncultured Prevotellaceae bacterium
ATGCTCAGGCTGATGCCTTTCCAGTAGAAGTTGTTGGTCATTCCGAAGGTGAAGTCGGGGTTGGGGTCGCCTATGTAGGTGCGGTCGCTCGATGTCACCTTGCCGTCGCCGGTGATGTCGGCATACGTCATCTCGCCGGTCTCGGGGTCAACGCCCTGTGCCACATAGCCGTAGAAGCCGCCCAGGGGGCGTCCCTCCTCGTTGCGCACCACATTCTCCTTGATAAAGTCGCTGGTGGTGCAGGTGGAATACACCTTCTGCAGCGCGAGCTTGGTGAGCTTGTTGCGGTTGAACGACATGTTGAAGTCGGTGCTCCACTCAAATTCGCCCACAAGGTTGCGGCTGCTTATGGTGAACTCCACGCCCTTGTTGGTCATCTCGCCCTCGTTGCGCTGAATGGTCGATGCCACCGACGAGCCGCTGGCGGGCAGGCTCACGTTCATGAGCATGTCCTTGGTGTGCTTGTAATACCAGTCGAGGTTCACCGTCAGTCGGTTGTTGAAGGCTGTGAAGTCGATTCCCACGTTGGTCTGTGTGGTGGTTTCCCACTTGAGGTCCTTGGTGCGGAGGTTGGCGGGCGAGATATTGGGCACGGCGTTCTCGTTGCCCTCCACGGTCCAGTCCACGCGGTTGATGTTGTAGCGCTGCAGGTAGGCGTAGTCGCCTATTCCGTTCTGGTTTCCTGTGGTACCCCAGCCGGCGCGCAATTTCAGGTCGTTGAGCCAGGTGAGGTCTTTCATGAAGTCTTCCGACGACATGCGCCACGCTGCCGAGAACGAGGGGAATGTGCCCCAGCGGTGGTCTTCGTGCAGGCGCGACGAGCCGTCGACGCGCACGTTGGCGGTGACGAGGTATTTGCTCAGGTAGTTGTACGACACGCGGCCGAAGTAGGACATGATTCCCCACTGCGATGCGCCCGAGCCAGTTCCGCTCCACGAGATTTTGTTGGCGGCGTTGAGGGTCTGTATGTCGGCGTTGCGGTAGTGCGAGCCGTTGATCCAGCTGTTGGTGTAGTCGCTGTCGGTCCACGACGAGCCAAGCATCACGTCGAGGCTGTGGTCCTTGAAGCTCTTCACATAGTTCACCACGTTGTCGAATGTGAGCACGGTGTTCATGTTGCGGTTGTCCGAGCCAAGACCGTAGTTCTCGCGTCCCCAGGCGGTGGAGATGGGGTCGAGGAAAGAGGTGCTTATGGCGTTGCGGCGGTCGAGCGAGAAAGTGGACTTGTAGGTGAGCTCGGGCAGGATGGTGAAGAGCAGACTTCCCGAAGCGATGAGGCGGTTCTCGCGCGACTTGTCGTTCTCGGCGCGTGCCATGTTCTCACGCGGGTTGGTGATATTGCCCACGCCATAGAAGTTGTTGTAGTATTGCCCGGGGTTGAGCGAGTCCCATATTGGGGCGTAGGTGGGGGTGTTCACCACCGAGAGGATTGTGCCGCCTCGGTTGGCTCCGGTTCCCATTGCGCCACCACCATTGCTTGAGTAGTCGGAATAGGATACGTTGGCGTTCACCGTGAGCCATTTGCGCACCTTGCCCTCCACGTTGGCGCGGAAGCTGAAGCGCTTAAAGTAGCTCACATCGAGCACTCCTTTCTCATTCTGATAGCCGGCCGAGAGATAGTATTTCATCTGGTCGTTGCCATTCGACACGGCAAGCTGGTAGTTCTGCGTGTGACCGTCGGTGTAGGTCACGTCGTGCCAGTCGGTGAGGTCGGGAAGGTCGTCGGGGAGGTTCACAAGGCCTATTTCGTCTTGCAGCTCCTTGTATTGAGCCGAGTTGAGCACATCAATCTTCTTTGCAACCTTGTTGATTGAATACTGGGCGTTGAATGAAATCTTTGCATCGCCCTTCGAGCCGGCCTTGGTGGTGATGAGCACCACGCCATTGGCAGCACGTGAGCCGTAGATGGCAGCCGACGAGGCATCCTTCAGTATCTGCATGTCGGCGATGTCGTTGGGCGAAAGGAAGTTGATGTTGTCAACCGGCACGCCATCGACCACATAGAGGGGGTCGTTGCTGCCATTGAATGATGTGGTGCCGCGCACGCGAATCGACAGCTCGCCACCCGGCTGACCCGAGGGCGACACCACCGACACGCCGGCGGCACGACCCTGAATTGCCTCACCGGCCGACACGATTGGGCGGCGGTCGATGTCCTTGGTCGATACGCTCGAGATTGCCGTGGTCACGTCCTTGCGCTTCACCGAGCCGTAGCCAATCACCACCACGTCGTCGAGCACCTGCCGGTTCTCGTCGAGCACTATAGTGAGGTTAGGCCGGGCTGCCACCTCCTTGGTGAGATAGCCCACATAGGAAACCACAATCGTGGCGCCCCGGGGCACCTCGAGGGTGAAATTACCATCATAGTCGGTGGTCGTACCTTTAGTGCTGCCCTTTTGCAGCACGCTCGCACCTATCAGCGGTTCATTGCCCGGGTCGGTCACGATGCCCTTCACCGTAATCGTCTGTGCGCTGATGCCGATAGCAAAAGTCAATGCCAAGAGTGCCGTGAGAAGTCGGCGGCACTCCACACAAAGGCTAAATCCTTTTTGTTTCATGCATTTGAAGTTGTTTAGGTTAGTAGATATGGTTTATGTTATGAAAAATCTCAGTTCTCAGGAATTGTGTATCGCAAAATTATATATAAAAAATTGCACTTGATAGCGAAGTGAAAAAAATGTGGATAATAAAACCACCCATCAACCTATTAGCCAGCTATTTTCCTAAAAAATACACCCCAAAAAATGTGGCTGTTTAGTGAGATAAATTCCCCCCTTACCTATAAAAACCTCTTACCTATATTTAATGAATCCCCCTCACCAGCTCCTCAAAGTCGGCGCGGTTGCCGCGAGCCTTGTTTTTCACCTTAGCGCGGTAGTTATAGATAGTGTTCACCGAGTAGCGCAGTATTTCGGCAATCTGCGAGCTGTCGGTAAATCCCAGCCTGATAAGCGCGAAGATGCGCAGCTCGGTGGTGAGCAGTTCATCGCTCTTAGGCACGATGCGCTCATCGTCGCGCAGCAAGGCATTGAATTTAGCCACAAAGTCGGGGAAGATGTGCAAGAAGGCAGTGTCGAAGTTCTGGTAGAGCAGCCGCACCTCATCGCTCGTGGCCGAGGAAGTCTTCACCAGCTTCTTCGCCTCATCCACCTTGCCAATCGAGAGCGACTTGTGCACATTGGCGCGAAGATGCTCAAGGCGGTCGATATACTCCGAGCACAGCTTGATAAACCGCGAGATATACACATCCTTGATGCAATTCGACTCCTCAAGGTTGGCATTGGCCGCCGTGAGTTCCTCATTCATATTGCTAAGGCGGGCATTCAGCTCATTGAGCTTGCCATTGCTCTCCTCAAGGTTGAGCTGCGCGATGGTCACCTTGCGCTTCTGCCGCATGATTTGCAGCAGCGAGAGCAGCAGCAGCACCGCCAGTGCCGAGGTGAGGATAACCAGCATCACCAAGCGGCGGCTGCGCGCTGCAATGAGCTGCTGATAGCGAGAGTCGATGAGCTTCTGCGTATTCGAAGTTTGCCAGAAGCGCAGCGGCGAGTTGTAGAAGTTGGTATCCACCCACGAGAATTGCATATAGCGGCTCGCACGCTCTATATCGCCGGCGTTGAATAGCATATTGGCAAGCATCCACAGCGAGGCGTGGTCCTTCTTCGCCAGGCGAATGTCGGCAATAGCCGAGCGAGCGAAGCACTCCATCTGCGCCACCGAGTCGCCCGCGATGCCATAGTTCTGCGCCCGGTGATATAGCACCAGCGGATAGGCCGCCGAGTCGGGAGTGAGCATGGCAAGCTGGCGGTCATTGAGCAGCATTGCGCTGTCGGCGTGGTGTGCGTCGCGGCAGCGGTTCTCCTCAAGCTGCATGTAGAGCCGGCTTTGCCGTGGCAGCACACTGTAGAGCGAGTCCTTGTAGGCCTTTAACTTCGAGGCATAGACATGTGCAAGGTCGCCTCCGCCCACATGATAGCTCACCATCTCGCCATAGCTGTGGTCGTAGCTGCTATAGTAGTCGGCAAGCAACTCGGCGGGCAGCGTGGCGCGGTCGATGCTCTGAAGCAAGTCGAGCGCAGCCTCATAGCGCCCGCCCGAGCCATAGAGGTAGGATAGCCTGATGCGGCTCTCGGCAAGCCTTTGCGCATTGCCCGCCCTGGTGGCGC
The DNA here is from genome assembly GCA_946055125.1 of uncultured Prevotellaceae bacterium. GTDB lineage: Bacteria > Bacteroidota > Bacteroidia > Bacteroidales > Muribaculaceae > CALZFJ01. The sequence continues at coordinate 4,167 of CAMGFF010000161.1, forward strand.
AGGCTATGCACTCATTGAGGTGATACACAGCCGAGTCGAACATCAGCGCACGGTATTCCTCATAGAGCCGCCGGTGCACGCCATAGAGCCGCTCAGGGTCGCCGCCACACTCTCCAAGCTGCGCCTTGAGCCGCGTGATTGCAGTCTGCTTCTGCGCTGCGTAGGTGCCGCTGTGCTCTATAACATCGTCGAGCACTTGCAGCAGCGAGTCGAGCCGGCTGCCGCCCCATGCCGGGAGCAGTGCCAGCGCAACAAATATTGTGAGTAGCAATCTTCTTGTCATGGCCTGAAATTTCTTTCCTGCAAATATACACACAAAATACCATTCATTTGCTGCTCGCCGCACAAGAATTAAAGTGCTTGGCGCTAATTTTTCACTCGCCCTGTAATCTTTCTTCAAGAAATTTGCCTAACTTTGCAGTCGATTTCGATAAACGTCAATATATTAAACCACTAAAATACATGAATTTCGTAGAAGAACTTAATTGGCGCGGCATGATCAACAACATGATGCCGGGCACCGAGGAACAACTCAACAAGGAGATGACCACTGCCTACCTGGGTATCGACCCCACTGCCGACTCTCTGCACATCGGCCACCTCTGCGGCGTGATGATGCTTCGCCACTTCCAGCGATGCGGACACAAGCCTATCGCCCTGGTGGGGGGCGCCACGGGCATGATTGGCGACCCCAGCGGAAAGAGCCAGGAGCGCAACCTCCTCAATGAGGCTACTCTTCAGCACAATGTGGCCTGCATCAAGGAGCAGCTCGCGCGCTTCCTCGACTTCGACAGCGACGCGCCCAACGCCGCCGAGCTCGTCAACAACTTCGACTGGATGAAAAACTACTCTTTCCTCGATTTCGCCCGCGAAATAGGAAAGTGCATCACCGTGAACTACATGATGGCCAAGGACAGCGTGAAGCGCCGCCTCAACGGCGAGTTCCAGGACGGCATGTCGTTCACCGAGTTCACCTACCAGCTCCTCCAGGGCTACGACTTCCTCCACCTCTACCAGACCAAGAACTGCAAGCTGCAGATGGGCGGTAGCGACCAGTGGGGCAACATCACCACCGGAACCGAACTTATCCGCCGCAAGCTTGGCGCAGAGAACGATGCTTTTGCACTCACTTGCCCGCTTATCACTAAAGCCGACGGCAAGAAATTCGGAAAAACCGAAAAAGGCAATATCTGGCTCGACCGCAACCGCACCAGTCCTTACGCGTTCTATCAGTTCTGGCTCAATGTGAGCGACGACGATGCTGAGCGTTACATCAAGATTTTCACCGGACTCAACAAGGAGGAAATCGATGCTCTCGTGGCTGAGCAAGCCGAGAATCCCGGTCTTCGTCCTATCCAGAAGCGTCTTGCCAAGGAAATTACCACTATGGTACACTCTGAGGCCGACTATGAGGCTGCTGTGGAGGCTTCGCAGATTCTTTTCTCAAATAAGGCTCAGGATATTCTTCACAAGATCGACGAGGACACGCTGCTTGCAGTGTTTGAGGGTGTTCCGCAATTTGAGGTGTCGAAAGACCTTATCGCCGGAGGC
>CAMGFF010000162.1 GCA_946055125.1 uncultured Prevotellaceae bacterium
AAGAGGGGAGTAAGTCCCCCAAGATTTTGGTAAAAAACCTCGCAGCCACACGCACACAATGAAACGAATATTCAAGCGAAAACTAAAGTGACTGTGGGCGGACGCACCGGGGTGCGTCCCTACATAAGTGGTTGTTTTCTCATTTTGACACACTCCCATCGTTGACTTCAACAAGGCCTCGAAACCGGTGTTGAGGTGAAGTCGTCGGGCTACCGCACACACGCCTCGCTCGATGCCTTTGCCGTGAAATACTCGCGCCTCACAGCCGGGAAATTGCTAGTCTACACCAAAGACTACGGCAACGACGGCGACACCACCTTTCTCCCGGCCTACATGACTCCGCTAATATGAAGTTTTTTGTGTGCGTGCGTTTTTTATCCTTTTGTAACACTTTATTTCATAAATATTTAATATCTTTGCGCGATGAAATAAAGTGCAACGTGAATGCTGGCAGAACCTGTGCAGCCCCTCATGGGCCGATTAATGGCTGAACAAAAGCCGGCAGTGAATTGTTGCATATAGAATTGTGACACAAATTTTATTAACTTAAATACATAAGAATGATTATGAAAAAATTTTTACTCTCTTTGATTGCACTGTTTGCAGTGACTGCGGCTGCAACAGCAAGTGAAGTTACAATCACACAAGATGGCTCTTTTGCATGGACTGCTGGAACCGACGCCACCTATGGTGCGGGATTTAGCGCCACTACAGGAGGCTTTAACCTCGGGTTGTGGAAAAACAATTCTAAAAACACTATCTTAGAGCCTGTGTCCGAAATCAGAGTTTACAAGGATGCCGCATTTGTTATCGAGAATGTGGGTGGCGAGGCTATCACAAAGGTTGTGATTACTACCACCGCAAAGGACAAGACATACGATATGACGGCAAACGGTGAGGTAGATGCAGCTGTCGGTGATGGCGTTGCCAAGACAGTGACCTGGAGCGGCAATGCCACTAAGCTGGTTCTCGAGGCCAACAATGGCCAGGTTCGCGTGAAGTCGATGGTTATCACCTATGGTGAGGCTGAGCCTGTAACACAGGTGGAGAAGCCCACCGTAAAGCCCACGCCCGGCACCTACTATGAGCCAATCGAGTTCACTTGCGCAACAGCAACCGAGGGCGCAACCCTGAAGTATTCGCTCGACGGAGGTGAGACCTACGTTGATTACAGCGGTCCGGTAGAAATCGCAGCAAGCTGCGAGGTAGAGGTATATGCCGTGAAGGAAGGACTCGACGACAGCGAGCATGTGTCGGCAATCTATACCATAGCTGAGCCCGAGGCAGTTGCAAGCGTAGCCGAGGCCAACGCCAAGGCCGAGAGCGATGCAGTGGTGCGCTTCAGTAACCCTGTGACTTGCATTTACCAGAGCGGTTCCTACACTTACGTGAAAGATGAGACAGGCTATACCCTCCTCTATGGCAAAGGACTTCCCGCCTACACCAACGGCAGCGTGGTGCCCGCCGGATTCTATGGCAAGATGACAATCTACAGCGACCTCATCGAGTTCACCACTCAGGTGAGCAGCGGTGTCTATAGCACTGAATCGTTTGCCGAATCAACTGAGAGCGTAGCCCCAGTTGAGCCTGCAGTGGTTACGTTAGCCGATGTAACTGCTGAAAAGATGAACCAGTATGTGAAAATCGAGAACGTAACCTATAATGCTGCCGATAAGACCCTCGTTGATGGCGAGAACACACTTGCAGTGTATAACCGATTCAGCGGAGTTACACTTCCTGAGGATGGCAACTACACAGTGACGGGCTTTGTTTCGATTTTCAATGGAACCGTTCAGCTTTACCCCACTGCCTTTGAGAATTTGAGTGGTGTGGAGGAAATCAATGCTGCTGCCGAGGACAATGCACCGGTTTACAACCTGCTTGGCCAGCCCGTGAGCCGCGACACCAAGGGACAGGTGATTGTGAAGAACGGCAAGAAGTTTATCAACAAGTAAGCCACAAGTCGCAGAAGAACCACAAAAAGCGATATATGGAGAGAGGCTGTGCCACGCGCGCAGCCTCTTTCTGTTGCTTAGGGGATGGGGAATGTTGCTACTTTGCATTATTTGTTGTAACTTTACCGGGCGAAAGCCGATGCACGGCTTAACCGCATTATTTTTTTAGGAACACACTATAAACACCCACACAGAAAAAAATTATGTTTTCAGGAATAGTGGAGGAGGCCGCCACAGTGGTGGCCCTTCGCAAAGAAGAGGGCAACCTGCACATCACGCTGCGTTGCTCGTTTACCGACGAATTGAAGATTGACCAGAGCGTGGCGCACAATGGCGTGTGCCTCACCGTGGTGGAGCTGCCCGGCGACGGCACCTACACGGTGACCGCCATACAGGAAACCCTCGACCGCTCCAACCTTGGCCTGCTGCGCGTGGGCGACAAGGTGAACCTGGAGCGCAGCATGATGATTAACGGGCGCCTCGACGGCCACATAGTGCAGGGGCATGTTGACCAGACGGCACGCTGCCTCAGCGTCACCGCCGAGGAGGGCTCGTGGCGCTACCGCTTCGGCTATGAGAGCAACAGCGAGCTTGCCCGCAAGGGATATGTGACGGTGGAGAAGGGCAGCGTGACGGTGAACGGCGTGAGCCTCACCGTGTGCAACTCCACGCGCGATTCCTTTGAGGTGTGCATCATACCCTACACCCACGCCAACACCAATTTCCACCAGATAGCCGAGGGTACGGTGGTGAACCTGGAGTTTGACATCATAGGCAAGTATCTGAGCCGAATGATGGAATTTGCGCAATAGGCGAGATGAAGCGCATAGGTATTCTATCGGACACCCACGCCTGGTGGGACGACCGCTTCGTGACCTATTTCAGGGGCTGCGACGAAATATGGCACGCCGGCGACATAGGCAGTGAGGAGGTGCTCGACCGCCTCGGCGGCATTGCCCCGGTGGTGCGTGCCGTGTGTGGCAACATCGACGGTGGAATGCTTCGCCGCCGCCTCAAGGAGGTGGAGTGCTTCACCACCGAGGGCGTGAAGGTGTGGATGACCCACATAGGCGGCTATCCCGGCCGCTACGCCCCGGGCGTGAAGGCGGCGCTGCTTGCCGAGCAGCCGCAGCTCTTCGTGAGCGGACACTCGCACATACTCAAGGTGGTTAACGACAAATACCTGCACCTGCTGCACATCAATCCCGGGGCGGCGGGACGACAGGGCTGGCACACCGTGCCCACCATTGTGCTCATCACGCTCGACCACGGCGCAGTGACCGGCTGCGAGGTGGTGGAGCTGTCGAAATAACCGATACACACACGATTTTTTTTGAAATGACTATGAAACGTGTTTTTATTTATACCCTTGCGGCATGCCTCGCCACGCTGCTCTACTCCTGCCGAACCTCGGAGGCCAACTACCGCGCAGCCTACGATGTGACCGCGCAGCACGTGAAAGCCCGCGAGGCGGTTGATTCCGCCACCTACGACCGCATACGGGCCGAGAAGCGCCAGGCCACAGCTGTGGTGGCGGGCGACTCGGTGCGCCTCGTCACTCACCGTGTGAACATTGTGGACGACCCTGTGTCGACGCTGAAGCGCTATGGCGTGGTGGTGGGCGAATACAAGCAGGCATTCAACGCCCGCTCCTTCCGCGACCGCCTCAAGAACGAAGGCAAGCCCGCCTACGTTGTAATCAACGCCGAGAAGACCTACTATGTGATTGTGCACGGCTTCGACACCTCGGCCGAGGCGGCAGCCTACCTCAAGCGGGTAGACAAAGAGGTGAAGATGCGCATCCCCATTGAGCAGCCATGGATTCTTGCACGCCCATAGCCCTGCGCGAGCAGATGTGCGCCCTGTGGCAGGAGGCATTTGGCGATGAGCGCGACTTCGTGATGCACTATCTGAGCCACTACAGCCACCCCGGCAACCGCATTCTGCGCTTCGACGGTGCGGGGCGAGTGGTGGCGATGATGCACTGGCACGAGTTCACCCCGGGGCAGCCGCCGGTGGGCGAGGAGCCACTTGTGACGCTCACCCCTATGCCGCAGTGCCTTGCCGGCTGCCGCGGCGCCTACATATATGGCGTGGCCACGGCGCGAGCGTGGCGTGGCCGCGGGCTGGCGCGAGGCATGATAGCCGAGGCCGCCGGGGCGATGCGCCGCAGTGGCACTCGCTATGCCATGCTCATCGCCGAGGAGCCATCGCTCAGGCAGTGGTATGCCACCATGGGCTTCACGCTGTGTGAGGGCTGCACCGCCACGGTCACTGCGCCGTGTGGCACCAATCTGGCACTCGACGACCTCTCGCTGTGCGTGCCAATGATTGCGCAGCTGTGAGAACAAAATGGCCTTTCCAAGTGTTACACTTATAGAACCAAGATTAAGATTGCACACTATGGAAACAAAATTCTTCAAGTGCCGCCACTGCGGCAATGTGATTGTGAAAATGGTAGACTCGGGCGTGGCAGTGAAGTGCTGCGGCGAGGAGATGCAGGAGCTGAAGCCCGGAACCACCGATGCCTCCACCGAGAAGCACGTGCCTGTGGTGACGCGCATCGACGACTGCACCATTCATGTGGAAGTGGGAAGCACGCCGCATCCCATGCTGCCCGAGCACCACATCGCGTTCATCTATGTGGTCACGGAGCACGGCGGCCGCTTCGTGACCCTCTGCGACCGCCCCTCGGCCGACATCTGCACCTGTGGCGACAAAGTCGTCGCCGTGCTCGAATACTGCAACCTCCACGGCCTGTGGAAAGCCGATGGGGTGTAGAGATTGTGGTAACTGCGGCGTACTGAAATTGACAAGAACACACCACTTTGTGGGGGGAGCAATATTATGCGCCCCCCACACAAAGTGGTGTGAATCACAACAGGGGAATTGCCGTGATGTTTTAACTATGTGATAGTTAAATAGGGTTAATGTTTTAACAGTGTGATGAGGGGGTGTTTACATTTGTAAAGCGGCTCTCGGCGTGCCGAGGTGCTGATTTTGTGGCAGTAGGGAGGTGTGGCAGTTTGCATCGGTTAATGTTTATAAATGTCAATGCAATTTGCGAGTCACGCAAATTATGTGTAACTTTACAGCAAATAAACAATAAGACATAGGCACATGAAGCTCCAACCATTACATAGAACTATCGCTCTTGCAGCCGTCGCCACCCTGGCGATGCTTGCCGGAGGCTATGTGCAGGCACAGGAGCTGGTGCAGCGCAAGCACGGCACCATCATGGAGCAGATAAATCAATCGGCGCTGCACAACGACCCCGATGCCGAGATACGCGAGTTGCTCGACTATGCACAAACCCTGAAAGGCACGCGCTACCGCAGTGGCTCCTCAAGCCCCAAGGGCTTCGACTGCTCAGGCTTCACGAGCTATGTGTTCTCGAAGTTTGGCTACAGCCTCACCCGCAGCTCAAGCACCCAGATTAACGATGGCGAGCCGGTGACCGAGAAGAAGCAGCTCAAGCCCGGCGACCTGGTGTTTTTCAATGGGCGCAAGGTGGGCAAGCGCATAGGGCATGTGGGCATAGTCACCGAGGTTGATACGGCAAAAGGGCAGTTTAAGTTTATCCATGCCAGCAACTCACGCGGTGTCACAGAGAGCCACTCCGATGAGGCCTACTACAAGCGCCGCTATGTGGGAGCCTGCCGCCCCACCAAGTGACCAACTATTGAGGCAGTAATAAAAACAAACAACACATAACTACTCCCGGAAAGCGCAGCCACCAATGGCCGCGCTTTTTTATGCGT
>CAMGFF010000163.1 GCA_946055125.1 uncultured Prevotellaceae bacterium
GCTGTGGATTTGATTATGGGCACGTTCAGCAAGTCGTTTGCGTCGCTTGGCGGCTTCATAGCCACCGATAAGGAGATCACCAACTTCCTGCGCCACCACTCGCGCTCCTATATATTCACAGCAAGTATCACACCGGCATCGACGGCGGCAGCCAATGCGGCACTCGACATCATGCTCAATGAGCCGGAACGCCAGGAGAACTTGTGGAAGCTCACCAACTTTGCACTCGAGGGCTTCCGCGACATGGGCTGCGAGATAGGCCACACCGAGACACCAATTATTCCGCTCTTCATACGCGACAACATCAAGACCTTCACAGTGACACGCGACCTTCTGAACGAGGGCATCTTTGTTAACCCAGTGGTTTCGCCCGCCGTTGCGCCTCACGACACACTCATTCGCTTCAGCCTTATGGCCACACACACCAAGGAGCAAGTGACCGTGGCGCTTGAGAAGATACAGAAGGTATTCCGCCAGCACGGAATTATTAAGTGAAAAACCTCACTTACAGAGGAATAACATAGCAATGCTCAGTGCCTTTGAGGGCACTGAGCATTTTTTTTAATTTTGCAAGAAAAAAATGCTGAAATTTATTGTGTGGAAAATTTATTTATTACTAATTTCGCGGTGTAATTGAACTGACGGATAAAACAAAATAATAACACATAGAAAAGATATGATTTACAAATTTCGTATAGTATCGGACGAAGTAGACAACTTCAAGCTTGAAATAGCCATCGACTCCGACGACACATTCCTGCGACTGCGCAATGCGATTCTCGATGCGGTGGGCTATACAAAGGACCAGTTTGACTCGTTCTTCATCTGTGGCGACGACTGGACCAAGGAGAAGGAGATAACACTGACTGAAATGGACACAGAGAGCGACGAGGACGTGTGGATCATGGAGGACACACCGCTCAATGAGCTTATAGAGGAAGAGGGGCAGAAGCTGATTTTCATTTTCGACTATATGACAGAGCGCTGCTTCTTCATGGAAATGAAGGAGATGGTGACCGGAAAGACACTCCTTGACCCACTGTGCCAGCGCAAGGAGGGCAAGGCCCCGAAGCAGTTTGTGGACATTGACCAGTTTAAGCCCGTGATAGCCCCCACGCCCGACCTTGACGACGAGATAGGGGAGGAGTTCTATGGCAGCGACTCTTACAACGACGATGAGCTGACCGACCTTGAGGGCTTCGATGATGAGATGTAACAGCCACGCCACCAAGAATTGGCTCAATGAAAAACACGCTCATAATTGGATTGAAAGTATTTTGCTTGTTTCATGGAGATAAAAGTCTCCCTCATAGCCGGGCTAAGCGCTGTGAGGGAGATTTCATTTAGAGTAAAGTGGGGATCGGGCACTTGTGAAGACAGCAGATTGACGCTCGCCACCACTGATGGGACATTTTCTTTTAGCTCAAGTAGGCATGATACTTTTTTGAGAGAAAAAGGTTGTGTAATTTGGGTAATTGTCTTATCTTTGTGATGTGAAAACGCACATGGGCACGTTGCCTGCCGTGGATTCTGCATTGAGGTGGGGCTGCGGTGGGCGCAAATGTGTGTGTGAGCGTAGTGAAAAAGAATGTGATGCTATGGACGATGAGAAAGCGAGAATGGCAGCGAGGAATGCGCTGACGGCGTTTCTGGAGGGCAAGCGGCTGCGCAAGACTCCGGAGCGCTATGCCATACTCGAGAAGGCTCTGAGCCTGCGTGCACACTTCGACATCATGGCACTCTACCGGGCTATGGAGGAAGATGCGTATCACGTGAGCCGTGCCACGATCTACAACACCATGGAGCTGCTTGTGGAGTGCGGGCTGGTGAGGAAACATCAGTTTGGCAACCGGCATGCGCAATATGAGTTGCTGCACGATGCGGCCAACCATCATCACCTCATGTGCACCGAGTGTGGTCGCATCAAGGAGGTTAAGGACACGGAGCTTATAAAATATATGAACTCTCGCCGTTATCCGTCGTTCAGCACCCAGTATTTTTCGCTCTATGTGTATGGCATATGCAGCCGGTGTGCGCGTCGCATGAGGAGTGCGGCAGTAGATAAGAATAATAAGTAACTAAAAACATAAATTCCAGAGAAGAAATGAAAATCGACGTTCTATTAGGATTGCAGTGGGGCGATGAGGGCAAAGGCAAGGTAGTGGATGTTCTCACGCCGAGATATGATGTGGTGGCACGCTTCCAGGGTGGGCCGAATGCTGGTCATACGCTCGAATTTGAGGGTCACAAGTATGTGCTCCGCTCAATTCCCTCGGGCATTTTCCAGCACGGACAAATCAACATTATAGGCAATGGAGTGGTGCTCGACCCGGTGCTCTTCCGCGAGGAGGCCGAGTCGCTCGAGAAGAGCGGTGTGAACATAAAGGGCATACTGAAGATTTCGAAGAAGGCTCACCTCATCATGCCCACCCACCGCTTGCTCGACGCAGCCTATGAGAAGCTGAAGGGCGATGCCAAGATAGGCACCACAGGCAAGGGAATCGGCCCCACTTATACCGACAAGATAAGCCGCAACGGACTTCGCGTGGGCGACATCTTCGACAACTTTGCAGCGAAGTATGCAACAGCCAAGCAGCGCCATGTGAACCTGCTCACCGCACTTGGCGAGGGCTGCGACGTGGAGGAGCTTGAGCGCAAATGGATGGAGGCTATTGAATACATGAAGGGCTACGACATTATCGACAGCGAGTTTGTGGTCAACCGCCTGCTCAATGAGGGCAAGAGCGTGCTATGCGAGGGCGCCCAGGGCAGCCTGCTCGACGTGGACTTTGGCTCTTATCCATTCGTGACATCGTCGAATACCATATGCGCTGGAGCATGTTCGGGACTTGGTGTCGCTCCCAACAAGATAGGGGAGGTGTATGGCATATTCAAGGCCTACTGCACCCGCGTGGGCAGCGGTCCGTTCCCCACTGAGCTGTTTGATGAGACAGGGGCCAAGATACGGGCCATTGGCCATGAGTATGGAGCAGTGACAGGCCGTGAGCGCCGCTGCGGCTGGCTCGACCTTGTGGCGCTGCGCTACACCATTATGCTCAATGGCGTGACACAGCTCATCATGATGAAGAGCGACGTGCTCGACGGCTTCGACACCATAAAGGTGTGCAACGAATATCGTGTGAACGGTGAGGCAACGAAGGACTTCCCCTTCAGCGTGGAGGCAAATGTGGAGCCGGTATATACCGAGATGGAGGGCTGGAAGACCGACATGACCGGCATCACCAGCGAGGCCGAGTTCCCGGCAGCGTTCAAGAACTATATTTCTTATATAGAACGTGAGCTTGGCGTGCCGGTGACGATAGTATCGGTGGGACCCGACCGCGCACAGACTATTGTGCGATAAGACATAGAACTAAAAGCAAAAAAAATTGAGATGGCAAAGGTAAAACCATTCAAGGGCTTGCGTCCGCCAAAGGAACTGGTGGAGCAAGTGGTATCGCGCCCCTACGACGTGCTCAACAGTGAAGAGGCACGCCGTGAGGCCGAGGGCAATGAGAAGTCGCTATATCACATCATAAAGCCGGAAATCGACTTTGCTCCGGGACAGGACGAGCATGCGCAGTGCGTGTATGACAAGGCGGTGGAGAACTTCCACAAATTCCAGGAAAAGGGCTGGCTGGTGCAGGACACCGACGAGCACTACTACATATATGCGCAGACGATGAACGGCCGCACACAATATGGCATAGTGGTGGCTGCGTGGGTCAACGACTACATGGAGGGGCGCATAAAGAAGCATGAGCTCACGCGCCGCGACAAGGAGGAGGACCGCATGAAGCACGTGCGCATCAACAATGCCAATGTGGAGCCGGTGTTCTTCTCGTTTCCCGACAATGAGGCACTTGCCCGCGTGATAGCCGACACGGTGAAGCGCGAGCCTGAATATGACTTCACGAGCGAGGATGGCTTTGGCCACCACTTTTGGGTAATCGACGACAAGGCTACGATTGACGCTGTGACTGAGGCGTTTGCCCAGATACCGGCGCTCTATATCGCCGACGGACATCACCGCTCGGCTGCCGCCGCGCTGGTGGGAGCCGAGAAGGCGAAGCAGAATCCGCACCACACCGGCGATGAGGAGTATAACTACTTCCTTGCAGTGTGCTTCCCGGCATCGCACCTTAATATCATCGACTATAACCGCGTGGTGCGTGACCTTAACGGGCTCACCGTGGAGCAGCTGCTTGCACGCATCGGCGAGAACTTCACGGTGGAGGCTAAGGGGAAGGAGATATACAAGCCCACACATCTGCACAACTTCTCGCTATATGTGGGTGGGGAGTGGTATTCGCTCACTGCGAAGCCCGGCACCTACAACGACAGCGACCCGATTGGGGTGCTCGATGTGACGATTTCGTCGGACTTGATTCTGCGTGACATACTGGGCATTACCGACTTGCGCAGCGACAAGCGCATCGACTTTGTGGGCGGAATACGCGGCCTGGGCGAGCTGCAGCGGCGTGTGGACAGTGGAGAGATGGCTTTGGCGCTGGCTCTCTATCCTGTGACGATGCAGCAGATTATCGACATTGCCGACTCGGGCAACATCATGCCGCCTAAGACCACATGGTTTGAGCCTAAGCTCCGATCGGGGCTGGTGATTCATAAGCTCTTATAGGTAATTATTAGGTGAGGGGTGAGAGGTGAGGGATTTTAAGGGGGGACTGGGACGTTTCACTAAAAAGGGAATGAAATTGCTTAGGAAGGAGAGATTTAACATGGTAAGGGCTTGCTGGGCATTGGCGGCTTCGCTGATGCTCACGGCTTGTTTCACTGGTGTGGAAAGCACTAAGGCTATCACTAAGAAGGATGTAGAGCGGGCATACGAGGGCTCGGACGCGACGGTGGAGGCTGATCGCGACCGTCTGTATGCCGCTACGTCTGCTGCTTTTGTTGAGTGGCAGCAAGGGAAGCGCTTTTTTGTGACCGACGATAATGTGAGGTTGCTTTTTGCTCCAAGTGCCGACGCTGCCGCCGACACTGCATCGCTGCAACATCGCTACTTGTGCTACAAGGGCTACTCCACCGACACTTCGATTGATGGAAAGGAGTGTGTGGTGATAGCTTTTGCCGACGACTCGGGGCGTGAGTTTCAGTTGCCTACCGGCAAGACTCTCGATGACTTGAAGCAGCCCTATGCTATTCCTTTTCTCATCGATATGGACGAGGTTCTGCAACTTCGGTCGATGCTTACGGGCAAGGAGGTGTATGTGAAGACACCGCTGTGGTACGACGCCGAGGGCAATGCCGCTAATGGGCGTAGATTCGTGAGGGTGAAAATCCTCGATGTGCTGCCCGGAAACAAGGTGTTCCCCTACCGGCTGCGCTTCAGCGACGTGGAGAAAGGGGTGGAGGCCTTTGTGTATATGTCGTCGGCACAGTCGTCGGTGCAGAACCGCACCTACACCGACCTCTTCAGCGACACCGATGTGCACTTGCGTTATCCTGAGATTAGCGATGAGAACTGGGCGTGCATAGTGCGCGGCGATGTGACTATTGGTATGACAAAGGACGAGTGCCGGCTGTCGCTCGGTTCACCTAAGACGATTAACCGCCGCGCCACCTACGATGGCCTGGTGGAATACTGGAGCTACGACAATGGGGTGTATCTTATATTTGAGGATGGGCTCCTGGCGAGATATAGGAAATAGTTTCTA
>CAMGFF010000164.1 GCA_946055125.1 uncultured Prevotellaceae bacterium
TGTTGCTTTTTACTGAAAGCTGCTACTAACGACTCATAAATCTACCCTTAATCGGGTATTGGATGATAGTTGCGGATTTTAGGGATACAAGAATTATGAGCAACAACAAACTACACTTCGAGACTCTCCAGCTTCACGTAGGTCAGGAACAGGCCGACCCGGCCACCGACTCACGCGCAGTGCCTATATACCAGACCACATCCTATGTGTTCCACAACTCGCAGCACGCCGCCGACCGCTTCGGGCTGCGTGACCCGGGCAACATCTATGGCCGCCTCACCAATTCCACCCAGGGCGTGCTCGAGGAGCGCATCGCCGCACTCGAAGGCGGAGTGGCAGCCCTTGCCGTAGCCAGCGGCGCGGCTGCGGTGACCTACGCTGTGGAGAATATCACCCGCGCCGGCGACCACATAGTGGCAGCCAACAACATTTATGGCGGAAGCTACAACCTCCTCGCCCATACCCTCACGGCTGCCGGCGTAGAGACCACTTTCGTCGACCCCGGCGACCTGCAGAACTTTGAGCGTGCCATTCGCGACAACACCAAGGCGGTGTTTATCGAGACTTTCGGCAACCCAAACAGCAGCCTTATCGACATCGACGCTGTGGCAGCAATTGCCCACAGCCACAAGATACCCTTAATCATCGACAACACTTTTGGCACTCCCTATCTCATTCGCCCCATTGAGCATGGCGCCGACATTGTGGTGCACTCGGCCACAAAGTTCCTGGGCGGACACGGCACTACGCTGGGCGGTGTGATTATCGACAGCGGAAATTTTGACTGGAAGGCAAGCGGAAAGTTCCCACAGCTCACCGAGCCCGACGCCTCTTATCACGGAATCGTCTTCGCCGACGCTGTGGGCGCAGCTGCCTATGTGACCCGCATTCGCGCCATCCTGCTGCGCGACAAGGGAGCTACCCTAAGCCCATTCAATGCCTTCTTGCTGCTGCAAGGCGTGGAAACCCTCTCGCTGCGCATTGAGCGCCACGTGGAAAACGCGCTGAAGGTGGTCGACTTCCTCTCGAAGCACCCCAAGGTGGCCAAGGTGAACCACCCCTCGCTGCCCTCTCACCCCGACCATGCCCTCTATCAGCGATACTTCCCCAATGGCGCCGGCTCGATATTCACCTTTGAGATTAAGGGCGGACGGAAGGAGGCTTACACCCTCATCGACAGCCTGCAAATATTCTCGCTGCTGGCCAACGTGGCCGATGTGAAGTCGCTCGTAATCCACCCCGCAACCACCACCCACTCGCAGCTCAGCGAGGAGGAGCTCAATGAGCAGGGCATCTACCAATCTACCATACGCCTGAGCATAGGCACAGAGCACATCGACGACATCATCGCCGACCTCTCGCAAGCACTCGACAAGATATAATAGAATCTGCTTTGACAACTGTGACAGCGCCGACAGCCCGGAATATACTGAGCTGTCGGCGCTGCCACATTTGGCCTGGGGCTGTGGTCTCAGTCGCTTGACAAGATGGGGTGGATAAGTTGCCAAATCACCGCAACGGTGGCGGCAAAAAGGGAGGCGAGAGTGACCACATCGCGCACAAGGATGACCTGCAGGTTGAGGTTGTGCAGGAAGTGGACCCAGCCGGCAAGGCACAGCATCAGCGCCACCGCAGAAGCCACGGTGAGCAGCCAGTGCAGGCTGCGGTGCTGCTTCTCGGGGAGGCGGTTCATCACCTTGCGGGTGAACCACTCATTACGGCCGGCCTCGGGGAGCTGCTCCTTGAGCATGCGTGCCAGTTCTATGTCGTCGTCGATGTGTTTCATAATTGGTTGCAAATTTAATTGTTGTTATCTAAAAAAACAAGCAAAATTTTCATCATCGTTTCATCACCTTGGCAAGCCGGGCCTTTGCGCGGCTCAGGTAGGACTTCACGGTGCCCTCGGGGAGGCCGGTGATTTCCACAATCTTCTTCAGCGGCAGGTCGTGCATGTAGAAGAGCGTGACGAGGGTGCGCTCGGTGTCGCTGAGCACGCGCATGCAGCGCCACACGTCGATGTGTGCATCCACGTTGTCGGTCGCCGAGTAGCAGCGGTCGCCGGTGGAGTCGTAGTAGTCGGCGTCGAGGTTGTCGTCGAGCCCCTCGGGGAGCTTCGCCTCGTGCTGCGTCTTTCGCTGCCAGGAGCAGAACTCATTGTAGGCTATGCGGTAGAGCCAGGTGCTGAACCGTGCCACGCCACGGAAGGAGCGCACGTTGAGATAGGCCTTGAGGAAGGTTTCCTGAGCAAGGTCGTCGCTCAAGGCCTCGTCGCCAAGTGTGAGGTTGAGGAAGAACCTTCGCACCCGGGGCTGGTAGGCCTCAACGAGTGTGCCAAATGCACGCCGGTCGTCGCCGAGCGTGCATCGGGCAATCAGCTTGAGTTCTTCTATTTTGCTCAACACTGTGCTCATCATTTCATTTTTCAATTAACCAATGCAGCCGAGGTTTCACAATCTCAGACATTGTTTTCTGTAGTAGTAGTGGTGTTGCCGGAAGCTCTTCCGTCGTTGAATGGCGGCGGTGTTACGGGCTGCTGCGGCGCATTAGGCTGCTGCGGGGCACGCGGCGTGGCAGGCACGCGGGTGTCGAAGTAGGCAATCGCCAGCTTGGCGGCAGCGATAATTGCGAATATAAAGCCTATGGCCGCGAATATCTCCTCTTTAATAATTAGCGCAAATGTGAGCAAGCACAGTGCCACCACGGCCATCTTGAATCCCGAGCGGGCGCCTCTGTGCCAGCGCATGCGGGCAAACACGTCTTCGTAGTTGCTGAAGGGTTGCTGCGGCGCATTGGGCTGCTGTGGCATCACCGGGGGCACGGGCATCATGGGGGGCACCTGGTTTATCACAGTGGTGTTGCCATAGAAGCTGTCGGGCAGCGTGTAGCCATTCTCAATCGCTTTCTCGATGATGCGGTATTTAGCGCGGCGGCGCAAGTAGTAGTAGGCAACAAGCGAAATGAACACGATGAGAAGAATGGTGGCACACACGATGGCAGTGACCATGGTGATGAACTCCTTCTCCTTGGTGGCGTTCTGGTAGTGGATATTCGCCAGTGCAATCTCTCTTTGGTTGTCTTCATCGTTGAACGTCGCTTTTGTTCCGGCAATTGCGGCATCGGCGGCGGCATTGTCGATGAGGGTGTCGCCGAGGCGGTCGTTGATTTTTTCAGCCATTTCCTTGAGCTTGCCCAGCGAAATGGTCACGGTGTCCTTGCCATTGACCACCACCATGGTGTCGCCAGTCATCTTCAAGCTCGCGTTGTCGGCCTGTGCCGAGGCGGCGGGCAGCAGCGTGATCGCTGCAATCACGATTGAGAGAATTACTTGTTTCATATTGTCTTGATAGTTTTGTTGTTGATTACTTGGTTGTAGGCAGGTGATTTTCCTCCCCTGCACACACATTTGATGTACCGCCGGCGCAGAAAGTTGCACCGGCACGCAAAAAAAATCATATTTCGGGCAAAAAAAAGATTATCGCAGGCGTGGCAGCTCGATGCGGAAAGTGGTGCCGCGTCCCGGCTCGCTGTCCTTCACATAGATGCGGCCGCCGTGATACTCCTCGATGATGCGCTTCACCAGCGTGAGCCCCAGTCCCCAGCCGCGCTTCTTGGTGGTGTAGCCGGGGTTGAACACCGTCTTGAAATTCTTGTGAGGAATGCCCTTTCCCGTGTCGCGCACGTCGATGAGCACCATGCGGCGGCCATCGTCGGGGTGCACGGTCACATCGATGCTGCCCTCGCCCTGCATGGCATCCACGGCATTCTTGGTGAGGTTCTCCATCACCCATGCAAAGAGCGACTGGCACAGCATCACGCCACACTCGTCGGGCGGCAGGTGCAGGGTGAGGCTCACGCGCTGCGAGATGCGCGAGCGCATATACTCGAGGGCGTCGGTCACGGCCTGGTTGACGAAAGCCAGCTCCAGCTCGGGCCTTGAGCCAATCTTGGAGAAGCGGTCGGCAATCATGGAGAGGCGGTGCACGTCCTTGTCCATGTCGGCCACCACGTCCTTGTCCACGCCCGTGGCCTCAAGGAACTGCACCCAGCCCACGAGCGACGAGATGGGAGTGCCGAGCTGGTGGGCGGTTTCCTTCGAGAGTCCCACCCACACCTTGTTCTGCTCGGCCTTCTTCACGCTGATGAGGGCGAAATACACAATCACCACAAACACCAGCAGCACTGCGAGCTGAATGTAGGGGAAATAGGCCAGACGGCGCAGCACGGTAGAGTCCTCGTAGTAGAGGTGCTGCACGGTGGTGGAGTCGATGTTGATAGAGATGTGGTTGGTGGAGCCGCGCAGGCGCGACAGCTTCTTCTCGAGGAAAGCCTTGTTGGCCGGCGAAATCTCGTAGGGCGAGAGGCTGTCGACGGGCTCGGGCAGGCGGAAGTTGCGGTGGAGCAGAATGTTGCCACCATCATCCACGAGCAGCACCGGGATGCTGTGGTTGCTCTCGATGATGCCGAAGAGGAAATCCACATCGGTGTTCATGCCCGAGGAGCTCACGGTGGTGAGCTCCTTGGTGGCGTCGGCCCAGATCTGCATACGCTCGCGCTCCTGCACAGCCACGTCGTTGACCAGATTGTTTGACATGAAGATGAATGATGCAACAAGCACGAGCGAGATAATGACGAATGCGGTCTTCCAGATGCGCCGGCGGTCGTAGATAGAGTGAACGTTGATAGGCATGATGTGTGAGTGGAGGGGGGATTATGGGTTTCGTGTTACGTCGGCAGCGATCCAGCGGGCTACGCTGTCGGCGGTGTTGGGTTCAATCACCTCGGTGGCGATGGCCTTTACCTCATCGAAGGCGTTGCCCACGGCCACGCTGTGGTCGGCGGCGAGCATCATCTCGCGGTCGTTGAGGTTGTCGCCAAACACCACCAGGCGGTCGGCGCCGGTGAGCGCCTTGAGGCGTGTCACGGCTGCGGCCTTGGTCACTCCGTGGGCATACACCTCAAGGATTCCGTTCTCGTGGTTGAAGATGTCGTGATAGCACACCGAGTGGCAGGGAATGTGAGCCGCCTCGATGTCGCGCTGCACGGCCTGGAGGCGGTCGAAGCGGTTCATGGCGAAGATGAGCAGCACGGGGTCGGGGCAGGGCGAATAGGGCTCGGCGGTGACCACAAAGCGCTTGTAGGGCGAGGCTGTGCGCTCGGCCATGAACCGGCGCTCATCGTCGCGCAGCTCGGTGTGGTGATAGGAGTGCAGCACCCCCCGGTGATTGCGGTACACAAAGGGATGCACGCCATGAGCCTCATAGGCAGCGCACACGCGCTCCACCACGCTCTCGGGCACCGGCACACAATTCACATAGCAGCGGCTCGTGGTGTCCCACATGGCGGCCCCGGCCATCACTATGAGCGGGAGAGGCACAGGCACGCCACTCATCAGCTCCACGGCAGTGGCCGGGGTGCGGGCGGTGGCTATGGTGAATAGCGCCCCATGGCGCGTCACTAAATCGCTGAGGATGGCGCGGCTGCGCTCCGACACGCGCGAGTGCGCATCGAGCAGGGTGCCGTCGAGGTCGGTTACATAAAGTGTGGTCGTCATATTAAAGAAAAAAATGGGCATTTCTTAGCCTGGGTGCAAAATTACATATAAAAATCGTAACGTGCCAATATGAAATCTCACAGATTTATCGTAAATTTGCAAAATTAACGCAAAAACATCAACA
>CAMGFF010000165.1 GCA_946055125.1 uncultured Prevotellaceae bacterium
TCGCCGCCGTGTGGTGGAGATGGGCTTTGTTCGTGGTCACCAGGTGGAGGTGCTGCTCAATGCTCCGCTGCGCGACCCTATCAAATATAAGATTCTGGGTTATGAGGTGTCGCTGCGGCGCAGCGAGGCCGAGCTGATAGAGGTGGAAACCGATGCCGACAAGGCCGGCGACAAGCTCACGGTCCACACCAGCACCGTGAGCGACACCGACCGCGTGAAGATGCTGCGCCACAGCAGCAACACAATCAATGTTGTGCTGATTGGCAACCCTAACTGTGGCAAGACGTCGCTCTTCAATATGGCTTGCGGTGCCAAGGAGCGCGTGGGCAACTACAGTGGGGTCACCGTAGATGCCACCGAGGGCTTTCTCTCCTACAAGGACTACAACTTCAAGGTGGTTGACCTGCCGGGCACCTACTCGCTCTCGGTGTATTCGCCCGAGGAGCTCTACGTGCGCCGCTACCTCAAGGATGAGATTCCCGATGTGATAGTGAACGTGCTCGATGGGTCGAACCTCTCGCGCAACTTCTACCTCACCACCGAGCTTATCGACATGGACCGCAGTATGGTGATTGCCCTCAATATGTACGACGAGCTGAAGCGCTCGGGGGCAACATTCGACTATGAGGCCATGGGGCGCATGATTGGCGTGCCCATTGTGCCCACGGTGTCGAAGACGGGCGAGGGGCTGAGCGAGCTGCTCGATGCCATTATAAAGGTGTATGAGGGCACGCACGATGTGGTGCGGCATGTGCACGTGAGCCTTGGCCACGAGATTGAGGAGGCCATCACCCGGGTGAAGGACGAGATAAAGGCTTCGACTAACCAAATACTGCAATTCTCGCCGCGCTACCTGGCGATAAAGATGCTTGAGAGCGACAACGAGGTGGAGGAGATGCTAAAGCCGCTGCCCAACTACTCGCGCATATCGCGCGTGCGACACAAGTGGGTGGCTCACATCGAGGACGTGCATCAGGAGGACATCGTCACCGACATCGCCAGCCAGAAGTATGGATTCATCGCCGGAGCCCTGCAGGAAACCTACACTAAGGGGCGCTCACGCAAAAGCGGCCGCACCACCGACCGCATCGACTCCATAGTCACCGGAAAGTTCACGGGCTTCCCCATCTTCATAGCCCTTATGTTCATCATGTTCTGGGCCACTTTCCAGCTCGGCGCCTACCCCATGGAGTGGATTTCGGCTGCTGTGGAATGGATTGCCGAGCACGTTGATGAGCACCTTGCTCCTGGCCCACTCAAGGATCTGATAGTGGATGGCGTGATAGGCGGCGTGGGAGGCGTGATAGTGTTCCTTCCCAACATATTGATTCTCTACTTCTTCATCTCCTTTATGGAAGACTCGGGCTACATGGCCCGGGCTGCCTTCATCATGGACAAGATAATGCACCGCATGGGGCTGCACGGCAAGTCGTTCATTCCGCTCATCATGGGCTTCGGCTGCAATGTGCCGGCGATAATGTCGACCCGCATCATAGAGAGCAAGAGCAGCCGCCTGATAACGATGCTGGTCAATCCCTTCATGTCGTGCAGTGCGCGCCTGCCGGTCTATGTGCTGCTGGTGAGCGCGTTCTTCCCAAGCAATGCGGCGCTGGTGTTCATGGGGCTGTATCTGCTGGGCATTCTTGTGGCCATTCTCACGGCGCGGCTGCTGAGGCACACCATGTTCAGCAAGGACGAGACCCCTTTTGTGATGGAGCTCCCGCCCTACCGCATGCCGTCGATGAAATCGGCCATGCACCACATGTGGGAGAAGACTGAGCAATACCTGCGCAAAATGGGCACCATAATCCTGGTGGGAAGCATCGCCGTGTGGGCGCTCAACTACTTCCCGCGCGACCTGGCCAAGAGCAACGACGAGATGAGCATCACCGAGCTTGAGCAGCAGAAGGAGAACAGCTACCTCGCCCGCATAGGCAAGGCCGTGACGCCCGTGATTGAGCCGCTTGGCCTTGACTGGAAAGCCTCGGTGGCCCTGCTCAGCGGCATCACGGCAAAGGAGATTGTGGTGTCGACGCTCGGCGTGCTCTACACCGTGGAGGATGCCGACGAGAACTCGGGAATGCTCCAGGACCGCCTCAAGCAGCCCGACAGCATCACCGGCAAGCCCGACTTCAACGCGGCGTCGGCGCTGAGCTTCATGGTGATGGTGCTGCTCTATTTCCCCTGCATCGCCACGGTGGCGGCGATAGTGCGCGAGTCGGGGCGGTGGCGCTACGGGCTCTTCTCCATTGCCTACAGCACCGCCGTGGCTTGGCTGCTCGCGCTGGCCGCCTACCACATAGCCCTGCCGGCGCTTTAGCCTCACCGCCGAAAAGAGCTCAAAAATGAAGCAAAAAATAAATTTGCCGAAAAGTTTGGTGGGGTGAGGAATTATTCGTACCTTTGCAAGCCGATTATATCCAATTTTAGCAATTCATGGAAGCCACAGGACTTTTGGCCGGGTCTAAGGTGGTGAAAATGAATAATTTAATTAACATTTAATCAGGAATAACGAAGTGGATACTTTAAGTTACAAGACAATCTCAGCAACAGCTGAAAAAGCTCAAAAGGAATGGGTGGTTATCGACGCTACCGATCAGGTTTTGGGTCGTCTGTGCGCGAAAGTCGCTAAAATCGTGCGCGGAAAATACAAACCCTGCTACACTCCCAACATGGACTGTGGCGACAACGTAATCATTATCAATGCCGACAAGGTGGTTCTCACCGGCAACAAGTGGGACGACCGCAAGTATCTGTCGTACACCGGCTATCCCGGCGGACAGCGCGTGGCCACTCCCCGCATTCTCCAGCTCAAGAGTGAGAAGCCCGGCATGAAGGCCGGCAAGCACCCCTTGTTTATCAAGGTGCTCAAGGGCATGCTCCCCAAGAACCGTCTTGGCGCAGCTCTCTTGAAGAACGTGCACGTGTATAATGGTGCCGAGCACCCACACGAGGCTCAGAATCCCAAGGTAATTGATATCAACAAACTTAAATAAGATTGAAGAATATGGAACAGATTAATGCAGTTGGCCGCCGTAAGGCCGCAATCGCCCGTGTTTTCGTGACTGAGGGTAATGGCGAGATTACAATCAACAAGCGCTCGCTCGACGTGTATTTCCCTTCTTCAATCCTTCAATTCATCGTTAAGCAGCCGCTTAACCTCCTTGAAGTCGCTGAGAAGTATAACATCAACGTGAACCTTTGCGGTGGTGGCTACAAGGGCCAGGCCGAGGCACTCCGCCTTGCCATTGCTCGCGCCCTCGTGAAGATCAACGCCGACGACAAGGCAGCCCTCCGCGCAGCCGGCTTCGTGACTCGCGACCCTCGTGCAGTGGAGCGCAAGAAGCCGGGTCGTCCCAAGGCGCGCAAGAGATTCCAGTTCAGCAAGCGTTAATATTTTCTATTCACACTTGCAGGGCTTAATCGCATAATTAGAGTTTAGTATCTAAACCCCGTGGACGCGACTTGGCCGCGATGTCGAGGTCGGCTACCATGAGGTTGATTTTAACACAGAAAGTAAACAAAAAACAAAAAAATTAAAATGGCAACACCAACTTTTGACCAATTACTTGAGGCAGGATGTCACTTCGGCCACTTGAAACGCAAATGGAATCCTGCTATGGCTCCCTACATCTTCATGGAGCGCAATGGTATCCACATTATCGACCTTTATAAGACAGCTGCTAAGATTGAGGAGGCAGCTGCCGCACTCAAGAATATTGCCAAGGCCGGCAAGAAGGTGCTCTTCGTGGCAACTAAGAAGCAGGCCAAGCAGGTTATCGCTGACAAGGCCACTTCGGTCAATATGCCCTACGTTATCGAGCGTTGGCCGGGCGGTATGCTCACCAACTTCCCCACAATACGCAAGGCTGTAAAGAAGATGGCGTCGATCGACAAGATGACCAAGGACGGCACATTCGACAACCTCTCGAAGCGCGAGAAGCTGCAGATTACCCGCCAGCGTGCCAAGCTCGAGAAGACTCTCGGCTCTATCGCCGACCTCAACCGCCTTCCGTCGGCTCTCTTCGTGGTCGACGTAATGAAGGAGCACATCGCAGTGGCCGAGGCCAATCGTCTGGGAATCCCCGTGTTTGGCATCGTCGACACCAACAGCGACCCCACTCCCGTTGATTTCGTAATCCCCGCCAACGACGACGCTTCGAAGTCGATTGAGCTTATCCTCGACACCCTCTGCGCAGCAATGATTGAGGGCCTTGAGGAGCGCAAGGTGGAGAAGGTCGACAACAAGGACGCTGAGGCTGAGGAGGCTCCGAAGCAGAAGCGCACTCGCGTGGCACGCCGCAAGGATGCCGACACCGAGGCTCCCGCTGAGGAGGCAGCAACTGAGGCTGCAACCGAGGAAGCAGCTGAGTAATCTCGCACTGCACTCAAGAGGCTTATCAGGCTTTTTTCAAGTTTCGCAACCACAAGTGATTTGCGAAACTTGAAGTTTTAGGCTCTCCTGCTTAAAGGAAGCCGCAAATACAACAAAATCATTTTTATTAACGAATTAAACCATACACACAAAGAATATGGCAGTTTCAATGGCAGATATCAGCAAGCTTCGCAGCCTCACCGGCGCCGGTCTTATGGACTGCAAGAAAGCTCTTGCTGAGGCAAACAATGATATGAAAGAGGCAATCGAGATCATTCGCAAGAAGGGTCAGGCTGTTGCTGCAAAGCGTGAGGACCGTGAGGCTTCGGAGGGCTGCGTGCTCGCCGACGCAGCCAATGGCTTCGCCGCAATCGTAGCCCTCAAGTGCGAAACCGACTTCGTTGCCAAGAACGCCGGATTCGTTGCTCTCACCAAGCAGATCCTTGCAGCTGCAGTTGCAGCTAAGGTGAAGAGTCTCGACGAGCTCAAGGAGCTGGAGATTGAGGGACGCAAGATCGCCGACCTCATCGTTGAAGAAATCGGCAAGACCGGTGAGAAGATGGAACTCGGTGCCTACGAGTGGGTGGAGGGCGTAGAAACCACAGCCTACAACCACTTCGGCAACAAGCTTTCCACTATCGTGGCTTTCAATGAGAAGCTCGCCGACGCTCACGTTGGCAAAGAGGTTGCAATGCAGGTTGCTGCAATGAACCCCGTAGCCCTCGACGAGGACAGCATGCCCCAGGAGGTCAAGGACACTGAGTACAATGTAGCAGTGGATAAGACACGTCAGGAGCAGATTCAGAAGGCCGTTGAGGTGGCTATCAAGAAGGCAGGCTACAACCCCGCACACTTCGACAGCGAGGCTCACATGGAGTCGAACCAGACCAAGGGCTGGATCACAGCCGAGGACGTTGTGGCAGTGAAGAAGATTATCGCTGACGTTACAGCCGAAAAGTCGGCCAACCTCAACGAGACAATGATTCAGAACATTGCAAAGGGTCGTATGGCCAAGTTCTTCAAGGAGAACTGCCTCCTCAAGCAGGAGTTCGTTTCTGACAACACTATGAACATCGAGACTTACCTCAAGAAGCAGAGCGCTACACTCACAGCCACTGCATTCAAGCGCGTAAACCTCAATAAGGACTAAACCGCCCCGGCCCACTCAGGCCACGGCGATAAGCTAAAAGGCGCGACTCCCCTCGGGAGCCGCGCCTTTCATTTCCGTCAGCATCCGAGATCATCCGGGTTTTTGGGCGAGCAGTAAGGTAA
>CAMGFF010000166.1 GCA_946055125.1 uncultured Prevotellaceae bacterium
CCCTCTTCCTTCTTTTAGCCCTCTTTCTTGCCTTGGGCTCTAATGCCAAGGTGACGCTCCCTGCCTTCTTTGGCGATGGCATGGTGCTCCAGCAAAATGCCTCGGTCCTTATGCACGGCTCTGCTTCGGCCGGCGCTAAGGTCTCTATCAAGGCTTCGTGGAGTAATAAGCCCGTTGTCACTCGCGCCGGTGCCGACGGTGCCTGGAGTGCCACGCTCTCAACTCCGTCATTTGGTGGTCCCTACTCTATCTCGGTGTCCGATGGCTCAGCCCCTCTCACTCTCAGCGATGTGCTGGTGGGCGAGGTGTGGGTGTGCGCCGGCCAGTCGAATATGGAAATGCCCATGAAGGGCTTCCGCGGACAGCCAACCCACGGCACTGCCGATCTCATTCTCTCGGCTTCACCTCGCCTCAACATTCGCCTCCTGCAACAGAAAAACGACTGGGCTACCACCGAAAAGCCCGACATCGAGCCTGTGAAATGGACTACCGCCTCTTCTCATGCCGTGGCCGACTTCAGCGCGGTGGGCTATGTGTTCGGAAAGACTATCTACGACGCTCTCAATGTGCCTGTCGGTCTTATTCAGTGCGACTGGAGCATGTCTACCATCGAAACTTGGATGCCTCGCTCTGTGCTTGAATCGAAGTTCCCCGAAATCGCACTCCCTGCCGCCGACGGTAAGGACTTTGGCTGGATTCAGGGCACCCCCACTCTCGCCTGGAATGCTATGGTGGCGCCTTGGCGTGGATTCCCGGTCGCCGGCGTTATCTGGTTCCAGGGCGAGGCCAATACGTCTAATGCCGAGCGTTACAGCCGCCTTTTCCCGGCCATGGTAGCCGAGTGGCGTGCGCTGTTTGGCAACAACCCTGCCTTGCCTTTCTTCTTCTCCCAGATTGCCCCTTGGAACGACGGCGACTGCCGCGGCACTCGCTGGGCTGTGTTCCGCCAGATGCAGAGCGACCTCCTCAAGTCGGTGCCTGCCTCGGGTATGGTCACTGTGGGCGACCTCGGCGACAGTATCTTCATTCACTTCCCCAAGAAGATTGAGGTGGGTAAGCGTTTCGCTTATCTCGCCCTTGAGAAGGCTTACAAGCGCACGGGCATCATCTCTCAGGCTCCCGTCGCAAAGTGCGTCACAGTGGAGTCGCCCACATCGGTTATCGTGGAGTTTGAGGGCGGTGAGAACGGCCTCACGCCCGAAAATGCCCAACTCCCTGGCTTTGAGCTTGTTGACGCTTTTGGCAATATTTACGACGCAAATGCCCAAATTCTCAATGCCGACAACAAGGTTCGCGTCTCTACTTCGTGGCTGCAATACCCTGTGCAAGTGCGATATAGCTATCACAACTTCTACGAAAGCTCGCTCTTCAGCAATGCCGGTCTCCCTGCTGCGCCTTTCTGCCTCGACATTCCCAAGCAGAAGAAGACCGCCCTCATGTGGTTCGATGCCGAGGCCAACTATCGCCGTTTCAACAACTTAGACAGCATCGAATACTATGTGAAAAAGGTCGCCGACCTCGGTTTTACCCACGCTGTTGTCGATGTGCGACCAATCACCGGCGAAGTGCTCTACAACAGCGCTTTAGCCCCCAAAGTGAAGGATGTCACAAATGAGTTCGACTACCTCGCCCGCTTCATCGAGGTGGGTCACAAGCATGGTCTTAAAGTGCTCGCTTCCATGAATGTGTTCTGCGCCGGCCACAATTATCACGACTCCGGCCTCATCTATTCGGGTCACCCTGAGTGGGCAAGTGTGGTCTATGACCCACAGCGCGGCCTAATCCCTATCACCGAGCAGAAACACAAATATGGCGGTATGGTCAATCCCATTAATGCTGAGTATCAGGCCTATATCATCGAAGTGATGAAGGAGCTTGCCAAAAACTACCCCAACCTCGACGGCCTTATGCTCGACCGCGTGCGCTACGATGGTATCGAGGCCGACTTCTCTCAGCTCAGCCGCACCGAGTTTGAGAAGTTCATCGGCAAGAAGGTGAAAAACTTCCCCACCGACATTCTCTCGTGGAAGAAGGGCGGCAAGCGCCCCGTCCCCGTTCACGGCCCGCTCTTCAAGCAGTGGACCGAGTGGCGCACCAAGAATATCACAGAGTTTATGGCCCGCGCCCGCAAGGAGGTGAAGGCTGTGCGCGAGAACATCATCTTCGGCACCTACACCGGCGCTTGGTATCCCTCCTACTATGAGGTGGGTGTGAACTTCGCCAGCAAGGACTATGACCCCGCCGCCGACTTCGACTGGGCTACCCCTGCCTACAAAAACTATGGCTATGCCGAGCTCATCGACCTCTATGCAACCGGCAACTACTACACCGACATCACACTGAAGGACTACAAGGGCAGCGAAATCTGGAATGAGACCGACAGCCAGGCGCAGTCGGGCACTTGGTACTGCGTGGAAGGCTCCTGCCGACACCTCCGCAAGATTCTCGGCAAAAACCCATTTGTGGGCGGTATCCTCGTTGACCAATTCTACGACAACCCCGAGAAACTCAGCCTCACTATCGCCGAGAACCTCAAGGACAGCGACGGCCTGATGGTCTTCGACATCGTCCACATCATCACCAAGAACCTCTGGAGCGAAGTGGAGGCCGGAATGCGCCTCGGCGGCAACCTGAAGTAACAAAAAATGAATGGGAGTAGTGATAATAGAACCACTAGTATCTCTAGAATTTCTAGAATTTCTAGAATTTCTAGTATCTCTAGTATCTCTAGTATCACCACTCCCTATCCCCCTAAAAAAATTATGAACCGAGCTTTATCCCTCGACGCGCTCCGAGGCTATGCCATTCTCACAATGGTGCTGAGCGCCACAGTAGTCTATGGCATTCTCCCGGGTTGGATGTATCACGCTCAAGTGCCGCCGCCCGACCATGCCTTCAACCCCAATCTCCCGGGCCTCACCTGGGTCGATATGGTTTTCCCCAGCTTCCTCTTCGCAATGGGCGCCGCCCTGCCTTTCTCGGTGGGTAAGCGCCTCCGCAAGGGAGCAAGCAAGCTGAGCCTTGCCCTCAATGCGCTGTGGCGTGGCCTGAAACTCACTTTCTTCGCCATCCTCATTCAGCATTTCTACCCCTATATGACCGGCGGCGACCTCCACAGCCAGCTCCTCGCAATCTTCTGCTTCGCGCTCCTCTTCCCCATGTATATGCGCCTGCCCTGGGAAATGCCCGGCTGGGTGCGCACCGCAATTCAGCTCGCCGCAATGGCCGTGGGTGCCACCGTGATGCTCTGCATGAGCTATCCCACCACCTACGACCTCAACCTGCACCTCCACACCAGCAACATCATCATCTTGATTCTTGCCAATGTGTCGGTATTCGCCACGCTGCTCTTCATCTTCACCGCACATAGCCGCTCTGTGCGACTCGCCGTGCTGGCTATCCTCTTTGGCATTATCCTCGCCGCCGATGCCGATGCCGGCTCCTGGGCTGCTTGGCTCATGCACGCCTCTCCTGCATCGTGGCTCTATGTCCCTGCCTATCTCAAGTATCTCTTCATAGTGATTCCGGGCAGCATTGCCGGCGAGATTCTCCTCGCCCACACCGAGAAGATGCGGGCTGCTACCTCCTCCATCGCCACTTCGCGTGCCAAGGCCTGGGGCATCGCTGCCATCACGCTCGCTATCGTGGTGGTCAACCTGGTGTGCCTCTATGCTCGCTGGCTCCACCTCAACCTTGCCCTCAACGCCTCCTTGCTCATCGCCGGATATGCCTTGCTGCGCCGGGGCGACGACTTCTGCGCCCTGTGGCGCGACCTCTTCATCGCCGGTGCTGTGATGTTGCTGCTGGGCCTGGCTTTCGAGCCTTTTGAGGGCGGTATCAAGAAGGACCCGGTCACCTTCGGCTACCTCTTCACCACCGGCGGAATGTCGTTCATGACGCTCATTCTCCTCAGCGTGGTGTGCGACTTCTTCAAGTGCCACCGCTCCACCGCCTTCCTCGTGATGTGCGGTCAGAACCCTATGGTGGCCTATGTGGCTTGCGACCTCCTCATCTATCCCATTCTTGGCTTGTGCGGCCTTATGCAGCACCTCGGCTTCTTCGCCTCCTCGCCGTGGCTGGGCTTCCTCCAAGGCGTGCTGCTCACCTCGCTTGCCGTAGTTGTAACCATGTTCTTCACCCGCATCAAGTGGGTGTGGCGCACCTAATTTTCCCCCCTGCATTATGTCAAAACGTAGATTTCTACTATCCATGCTCGCCTCACTCTCGCTCTCTGCGGCGGTGGCTGGCGATGTGCTGCCCGTCAGTGGCAGTTGGCTCAACCTCTTCTACCAGGACGAGCGCAACAAGTATTCCAATCCCATGAATATGGACAACACCGACCCTGCCTTGTGGCGCGCAAAGGTGCGCGAAATGAAGGCTCTCGGCATCGAGTTCATCGTCTTCATGGCTACCGCCAATGAGGGCAAGGCCGACTATCCCTCGAAGCTCATGCCTCCGGCCTACGACGACGTCAGCTGCGAAAGTCCCGTCTCGGCTATTATGGACGAGGCTGCCCGCGAGGGCATGAAGGTGTTCATGAGCATTGGCTGGGCCGAGAATCAGGACGACAACCTGCGAAACCCCGCCATCCTCAACCGCCAGCTCGCTATCATGCAGGAGCTTGCCGCCATCTATGGCAACAGCCCGGCCTTCTATGGCTGGTATCTCCCTGTAGAAGACTGCCTCGGCCCGGTTCTCTCCGATGCCGCCGTGGTGGCCGTGAACAAGCTCGTGGAGCGCGCCCACAAGCTCACTCCGGGCAAGAAAACTCTCATCTCGCCCTATGGTTTCTTCTGCTGCCGATTCGACGACCCGCAATTCGCCCGCCAAATCAAGCGCCTGAAGGTCGATATTATCGCCTATCAGGACGAGGTGGGCTGTGTGCGCGAGGAGTTCCCAATGCCGCGCCTCAAGAATGCCTGGCGCGAGATGAAGAAGATTCACGATGAAACTAACATTGAGTTTTGGGCTAATTGCGAACTCTTCTCCTGGGAAAAGGGCACTAATAGCCGCCAGTCGGCTCTCGTGCCGGCTGCAATGCCCCGCGTAATCTCGCAGCTCGCCGCAGCAAGCGAGGCCGGTGTGAGCCGCATTATCTCGTTCATGACTCCGGGTATCTGGAGCCTCAATGCCGACTGTTTCCCCCTTGGCCAGCCCGAGGTGTCGCACCGTGCAGCTCTCGACTATCTCGCATGGCGCAATGGCGACCGCACTCTCTCTTTGCTCGAGAAATCGCTCACAGGCTCCCTCTCAAGCTCCTATCGCGATGGCTCTCCGCTCACCGACGGTATCACCGGCGATGAGAACCCCGAGAACACCGCCTGGCAGCGCTATGAGGCCGGCTATCACGAAATCTCGCTCAATCTCCCCCGGGCCTCAACCGGCAGCGTGTTCCTGCGCTTCCTCAACTGCGCCAAGCGCGGCATCGGCGTGCCTTACAAGGTCTATATCTACACCGCCGATGACGACGACTCCTTCCACCTGCAGCGCATCTACGACATGGCGCAGCACCCCAATTCACTCCACGACACCTGGATCGAGCCAATCCATGTAGAATGGACCTCCCCCACCTCGCGTGTGAAAATCGCCCTCCAGTCCACAGCCCCTCTCCTCATCGACGAGTTCTTCCTCCTCCCATA
>CAMGFF010000167.1 GCA_946055125.1 uncultured Prevotellaceae bacterium
AATTCTGCAAGACCACCAAATTTGGGGGGCTGCGGCAGAGGGAAATGAATAATTGGTGAGTGGAAATTGGCAAGAAGGTAATAACTTTGCGAAAGCATATAAAAAATCAAACTAACCAACCCATAAACAACAAAAAAAAGATGAAGCGAGCTATAATTGCAGTGATTGCGGCAGCAGCGGCACTCGGAGCCGCCGCCGAGCGACTGATTGACTATGTGAACCCCTTTGTGGGGACCGATGGCTATGGCAATGTGTATCCCGGGGCGCAGACGCCCTTTGGGGGCATACAGATAAGTCCCGACACCGACGAGAACTTCTACGACTGCGCCTCGGGCTACAAGTGGAACCGGCAGTCGATACAGGGCTTCTCGCTGACGCACCTGAGCGGCACGGGCATCCCCGACATGGGCGACTTCCTCTTCATGCCCGGAGTGGGCGAGGCCAAGCTCGCGCCCGGCACCGACGAGAACCCCGACGCGGGCTACCGCAGCCGCTTCGGCCACGAGCAGGAGGAGGCATCGCCCGGCTACTACCGCGTGCAGCTCACCGACTATGGCGTGAACGCCGAGATGACCGCCGCCGTGCGCAGCGGCATACTTCGCTTCACCTATCCGCAAGCCGACTCAGCGTTCATACTGCTCGACATGAACCACACCCTGCTCTTTGAGTGCGTGTGGGCCAACCTGCGGGTGGAGAACGACAGCACCATCACCGGCTACAAGCTGGTGAAAGGCTGGGGACCCGAGCGGCACATCTACTTCGCCGCCACGTTCTCCAAGCCAATAAAGGACTTCAGAATCTTCCGCGAGGGCAAGCCGGTGATTTACAACACCAACCGCTTTCGCAGTACGCTCGAGGCGTGGGGCAAGGAGCTGAAGATGGTGGTGCGCTTTGCCACCGGCGCAGGCGAGGCAGTGACGGTGCGCACCGCAATCTCGGCCACGAGCACGGCAGCCGCCCGCAAGAACATGGAAGAGCTGCGCGGCAAGAGCTTTGAGCAAGTGCGCGGCGAGGCCGAGGCGGCGTGGGAGGAGGAACTCTCGAAATACACCATAGCCGGCACCCGCGAGCAGAAAGAGACCTTCTACACCTCGGCCTATCACGCGGCACTCGCGCCATTCGTATACAACGACGCCGACGGACGCTTCCTTGGGCTCGACAAGAACATAGAGGAGGGCAACGGCTTCACCAACCGCACCGTGCTGTCGCTGTGGGACACCTACCGAGCCTTCCACCCGCTGCTCAACCTCGTGCACCGCGACGTGCAGGCCGATGTGGCCAACTCCATGCTCGCGCACTACGACCGCAGCACCGAGCATCTGCTCCCCTTCTGGTCATTCGCCAGCAATGAAACGTGGTGCATGATAGGCTACCATGCCGCATCGGTGCTTGCCGACATGATATGCAAGGGAGTGGCCGGCTTTGACCACGAGCGAGCCTTTGAGGCAATGGTGACCACGGCGATGAACGAGCACTACGACTGCCTGCCCGAATACCGCACGCTGGGCTACGTGCCCTTTGACAAAGAAGCCGAATCGGTGTCGAAGACACTGGAGTATGCCTACGACGACTATGCCATCGCCATGGCAGCCAAGAAACTCGGCAAAGAGAAAGAATATGACTACTTCATGAACCGCTCACTGAGCTACCAGAACCTCTATGACCGCGCCACGAGCTACATGCGCGGCAAGGACTCGAAAGGCGAGTGGCGCACGCCATTCACACCCGTGGCTTACCAGGGACCCGGCTCGGTGAACGGCTGGGGCGACATCACCGAGGGCTTCACCGTGCAATACCACTGGAGCGTGCCGCACGACGTGCAGGGGCTAATCAACCTCATGGGCAGGGAGAAATTCAGGACGCGGCTCGACTCTCTCTTCCAGCACGAGCTGCCCAAGGACATACCCGGCGCACACGACATACACGGCCGAATAGGAGCCTACTGGCACGGCAACGAGCCCTGCCACCACGTGGCCTACCTCTACAACTACATAGGCGAAGGGTGGAAGTGCCAGAAGTGGGTGCGCCGAGTGATAGATGACTTCTATGGCAACCAGCCCGGGTCGCTGTGTGGCAACGACGACTGCGGCCAGATGTCGGCATGGTATATCTTCAACTGCATGGGCTTCTATCCTGTGTGCCCCACGAGCGGCTACTACAACATAGGATCGCCGGCGCTGCCGTCGATAAAAGTGCGTATGAGCAATGGGAAATACATCACCGTGACCACGCGCAACTGGAGCAAGGAGGCAGTGTATGTGGAGCGGGTGAAGGTGAACGGCCGGCCCTACACCAAGTCGTATCTCACGTGGGAAGATGTGAACGCCGGCATAGATATCGAATTCACCATGAGCACCAAGCCAAACAAGAAATGGGCACGCCGCCCCGCCGACATTGCGCCCTCACTCTCCACACCCGCCGCCACCAAGAGCTACCAGGCGGGGCAGAGGCTGTGAAGAGTGCGCGATGCGGCAATTCGTAGGGCTCGACAGCAGAATCAAGAAGAGTGGCAGCATAGGTGCATTTACGCTTTGTCGCTTAGAGGGTTTTTGCTAAAATTATACTGGAATTGCATAATAAACCGCTTCATGGCGGCGTTTTAATAAATAATTCATTTCCACCTATGCACATACCTCGTTTCTACAGCTTATTCCTGCCGGCTCTCATGCTCGCCGCGCTCCTCACGGGCTGCCGTGGCGCGAAGCTAAGTGAGGCCGACGCTCAATATGCGCGGGGCGAATACTACGACGCCTCAACCACCTACCGCAAGGTTTACAACAAGCTCACCAAGCGCGAGGAGCGGCCGCTGCGCGGCGAGGTGGCATTCAAGATGGGCGAGTGCTACCGCCGCCTCAACATGAGCGCACGCGCCTCGGCGGCATTCCAGAATGCCTTGCGCTACAACTACCCCGACAGCATGGCACTCTTCTATCTTGCCCAGGCCCAGCATGCCGAGGGCAAATATGCGCAGGCCATAAAGAGCTATGAGGAGTTTCTTGCCAAGAAGCCCAAGTTCCGCCTTGCCGAGGACGGCATACGCGGCTGCCGCACCGCGCTGCGCCTGCGCGAGAACCCCACGCGCTACATCGTGCGCAATGCCAAGCTCTTCAATTCGCGCCGCGCCGACTTCTGCCCGCAGTTTCTCGGAGCTGACTTCGACCAGCTCTTTTTCACCTCCTCGACCGAGAAAGCCACCGGCACCAAGAAGAGCGAAATCACCGGCACCAAGCAGTGCGACGTGTTTTTCTCCAAGCTCGATGAGGCCGGGAACTGGCAGCGTCCAGAGCCGGTGGAGGGCGAGCTCAACACGGAGTTTGACGAGGGCGTAACGTCTTTCTCGCCCGACGGCACGACCATGTATCTCGCCCGAGCGCGCCGCGAGCCAAACTCAGGCACGTCGGTTGAAATCTACACCTCGCAGCGCTCGGAGGCAAAGTGGAGCGCACCGGTGAAATATGAAATCACCGCCGACACGCTCTCGGCCTACGGCGACCCCGCCGTGTCGGCCGACGGCACCTACCTCTATTTCTCGAGCGACATGCCTGGCGGCTATGGAGGCAAGGACATCTGGCGCATCAACCTAAAGGAGCGCGTGGGCACACTCGAGAACCTCGGCGACGTGATAAACACCGCCGGCGATGAGCGATTCCCCTACATTCGCACCGACAGCATTATGTATTTCTCCTCCACCGGTCACCCCGGCCTCGGTGGGCTCGACATCTTCAAGGCAACAAAAACGCCCTCGGGCGGCTGGAACGTGGAGAATATGGGCGTGCCTATCAACTCGGCCGGCGACGACTTCGGCATCACCTTTGGGCGCGGCGAGAGCGGCTTCTTCTCCTCCAACCGCAACGATGCGCGAGGCTACGACCACATATACAGCTTCGTGAAGCCCGACCTGAAAATCACAATTTCGGGCTATGTGCTCGACAAGGACGAGGAGCCGGTGCCTAATGCGGTGATTCGCATAGTGGGCAATGATGGCTCCAACCAAAAGGCCGTGGGAAAGGACGATGGCACGTTCCAGTTTAATCTGCAGCGCGGCGTGAAATATGTGATGATGGCCGGAGCAAAGGGCTATCTCAATGGCAAACAGGAATTTGAGAGTGACACACTGGAGCAAGACGCCGAGTATGGCGTGGATTTCATTCTCGCCGCAATGCACAAGCCCCAGGTGGTGGAAAACATATTCTACGACTTCGACAAGGCCACCCTCCGTCCTGAGTCGAAAAAAGCTCTCGACGAAATGGCACAGATGCTCAAGGACAACCCCAATGTGGCCATAGAGATGGCTTCGCACACCGACCGTAAGGGCAGTGACAAGTATAACGAGGGGCTGTCGCAGCGGCGGGCGCAGTCGGTGGTCGATTATCTTGTGGCTGCCGGAGTGGAGCGCGAGCGGCTACAGCCTCACGGCTACGGCGAGTCGCGCCCCAAGACGGTGACAAAGCGCATCGCCCGCCTCTATCCGCAGTTTAAGGAAGGTGACGTGCTCAATGAGGACTTTATCAACACCCTCTCACCTGAGGACCAGCAGGCAGCCGACCAAATCAACCGCCGCACCGAGTTTCAGGTGCTCACGGTAGAGTTTTAATTAGTTAGGAGTTATTAGTGGGGCCTTGTTTGGGGGGAAATTGGGTGGAATTTAATTATAATGGAAAGGATTGATGGAATTTTTGGCCGCACTGAGCTTCTCGTTGGCTCGGCGGCAATGGAAAGAATAAAGAATGCACGGGTTATCGTCTTTGGCACCGGAGGCGTGGGCAGCTGGTGCATAGAGGCACTGGTGCGCACCGGCATAGGCCATCTCACCCTCGTCGATTTTGACAGCGTGTGTGAGTCGAATATCAACCGCCAGCTTCCGGCCACCCACTCTACGATAGGGCAGCTAAAAGTGGAGGCTATAGCCGCACGTATGCGCGACATCAATCCCGACGTGGATATCACCCTGCGCTGCGAGATGTATGACAGCACCACTGCCGACACCTTTCGCCTCGCTGACTATGACTATGTGATTGATGCCATCGACAGCCTCGACTGCAAGGCATTGCTCATTTGCCGCGCCTGCGAAGCCGGTACGCGCACCCGGCTTTTTTCATCAATGGGTGCCGCGCTGAAGCTCGACCCCTCGCGCATCGCCGTAGCCGAGTTCTGGAAAGTGAAAGGCGACGCCTTGGCCGCTGCCCTGCGCCGCCGCTTCAAGAAGACAGGGCAATTTCCCTGCCGCAAATTCCGCTGTGTGTATAGCGACGAGATGGTGCCCAATGCCCTCGCCCAGCCCGAAGAGAACCTCACCATGACCCTTGCCGGAGCCACCTCAGCTCCCCGGAAGCGCGTGAACGGCACCCTTGCCCATATCACCGCAATCTTTGGGCTCACCCTCGCCTCCCTCGTGGTCCGCGACCTCCTCTCTCGTCCACAGCAATAATTCCCATGCTATAAACAGCATAAAGCGCGGTACACATTGCAGTTGTACCTGATTTCAGTAAATCCCGGAGAATTGATTGGAATGCGTTCACTAAAATTTGGCTTATCATGCAGCCGGGGTATTATTACGCCTTTCTGGGGTCGTCAATCACCCAATCGGTGATGGTGTGCTCCTCGGTGCTGAAGTTGATG
>CAMGFF010000168.1 GCA_946055125.1 uncultured Prevotellaceae bacterium
GTGGGTGCACACCTTGCACTTGGGCAGCCCTATGGCGCGAATCAGCGTCTCAATGGTGTTGAAGCGCAGCGACGTGAGCCCGAAGCGTTTGCGTATCTCCTCCACCAGTCGCTTGTATTCGGGCGAGTCGGTGGTGGCATATTTCTCGAGGTTCTTGCTGGCGTCGCCCTCAAAGTCCTTGATGATGCGGCGTGTGATAAGCTCCATGTCGCTCTTCGAGGCCGTGAAGCCCACAAAGGGGCAGCTGTAGATGAGCGGCGGACAGGCGATGCGCATGTGCACCTCGCGTGCGCCATAGTCGTAGAGCACGCGCACGTTGTCGTTGAGCTGCGTGCCGCGCACTATCGAGTCGTCGCAGAAGAGCAGGCGCTTGCCCTCGAGCATCGCGCGGTTGGGGATAAGCTTCATCTTTGCCACCAGCGAGCGCATCGACTGCTTGCTCGGCGTGAAGCTGCGCGGCCAGGTGGGAGTGTACTTCGATATGGCGCGGTGATAAGGCACGCCCTTGCCCTCGGCATAGCCCAGGGCCATGCCCACGCCCGAGTCGGGGATTCCACACACGCAGTCCACCTCCGAGTCGTCGGTCTTGCCCATTTCCAGCCCGCTTTTGAAGCGCACCTCCTCCACGTTGCGGTTCTCATAGCACGAGGTGGGGAAGCCATAATACACCCACAGGAAGGCGCAAATCTGCATCTCCTCCTCGGGTGCCCGCAGCTGCTCTATGCCGTCGGCCGTGAGCCGCAGTATCTCGCCCGGGCCCACATAGCGGTCTATCTCATAGTCGAGGTTGGGGAAGCTCGTTGATTCGCTCGACACCGCGAAAGCCCCCTCCTTGCGCCCCACCACTATCGGCGTGCGTCCCAGGCGGTCGCGGGCCGCGATAATGCCATTCTCGGTGAGGATAAGCATCGAGCACGAGCCCTTCACGCTGCGATACACATTCTCAATTCCGTCAACAAAGTCCTTTCCCTCGGTGATGAGCAGCGCTACCAGCTCGGTCGGGTTGGTTGCTCCCGAACTCAGTTCGGCAAAGTGGCGGTTTTTCTCAAGCAACTGCCTCTCAAGCTCATCAATGTTGGCGATTTTTGCCACCGTCACTATGGCGAAGCGCCCCAGGTGAGAATTGAAGATAATTGGCTGTGGGTCGGTGTCGCTAATCACGCCAATGCCCGAATTGCCCGTGAACTTATCGAGCTCACCCTCAAATTTTGTGCGGAAATAAGTACTCTCGAGATTGTGAATCGAGCGGCGGAAGCCAAGCTCCTCATCATAGGTTACCATACCACCGCGGCGAGTGCCCAGGTGTGAGTTGTAGTCGGTGCCATAAAACAGGTCGGCGCAGCAGGGCGCCTTGGCTACAGTTCCAAAAAAACCTCCCATAATTTCAGTTATGTTTTTATACAATTAGATTTCCGCTGCAAAATTACCAAAAATCGAGCGCACAGCCAAAAAGAAAAAGCCCTTTTTATTTTTGGCTGTGCCGAGATGCCATATAATTTATTCAAAATTACCAAAAATCGAGCGCACAGCCAAAAAGAAAAAGCCTTTTTTATTTTTTCAAGCCTTTTCTATACTGCAACCTGGCCTGCATCATCTGCTCACGCACGCCACCATTAGCCACAAACCTCATTTGCAAGTGCTGCATATATCGTTCGAGCATATAATCAACCTGGTGAATGAGTGTTACGGCGATATTTGCGATTGCTTCGGGCGATCGTTCCTCAATCCTGTGCATGAAAAAAGCCGTGTCGTTGTGGGCGCGGCAAGCCTTCAGCGTGGCGATTGTCCGTGGGTCGTTGCGGCTCCATAGCTCAAGCCGTCTGGTGCGCAGATAGTCCTCGTAGTCAATAAGAAGTTCCTGCATACTCGCACGCGCCACATTTGTGAGCTTTATCTCCATTTCCGAGGAAGCCTCACCGGCCTCAGCTCCCTCCACTATGTTTTGTTTGCCTGAGCGGGCAGCCTGAATCATTTGGTCAATAGTGCGGTCGCCCCTTTCAAGATATTTATGAGCAAAGAAGTAAGTCACATCATATATGGCTTCGGCCTTTTGATACACCGCCAGTTCGCGGTAATTAGTTTTATGGATAAGAAAAGGAGCCGCTCTCGTCATGATATAGTTTTTATATTAATTTTTCACAAATCTACACATTCACCCACATACCACCAAGCCACCGCAATTATTTAACACAAAATTTGCATTTCAATTCCCCTAATAACCCGATAGAGTCACTAGAATCACTAGAATCCCTAGATTTTCTAGAATTCCTCGATTTGCTATCCTCGCTGCCATTTCTTGCTTTTCTCGCAAAAATGCACTACCTTTGGGGAAATGATTTCTATCGGCTATGGATATCTCTTTGCCTAAACGCATCGATGGCAGCGCCCCGCAGGTGCTCCACGACGTGCATCAGCTCACCGTGATCGGCGCAAATGGCGCCGGAAAGACGCGCTTCAGCCGCACCCTCATGCAGGCCTGCGGCGACCGCGCTTTTGCCATTTCGGCTCTAAAGGCCCTGTTCCCTCGTGCCGACCGAAGCTCGCTCCCGGGTTCTATCGACAGGCTCTATGAGGAAAAATCGGCCTCATCCCACTTCATGCGCGACGACGCTCCCACCGAGTTCGACCGCCTCATGTTCATTCTCCTCCACGATGAGTTCCTCGATATGCTTCGCTACAAGTCGCAGCTCCTGGCCGGCGACAAGCCCGCGATGCCTCGCACTAAGCTCGATGTTGTGGCTCGGCGCTGGGAGGAGGTCTTCCCTAAGAATCACCTCCTGCGCGAGAGCGGTCGCCTGCTTTTCTCCAACGACTCCGGTGATGAGCCTTTTGCCGCTCTGCGACTCTCCGACGGCGAGAAGGCCGTGCTCTACTACATCGGCGCTGCCCTCTATGCCCCCGCCGATGCTGTGATTTTCGTCGACGACCCCGAGTCGTTCCTCCACCACTCCATCATGCAGGCGCTGTGGAATGTGATTGAGTTGATGCGCACCGACTGCACTTTCGTCTACAACACTCACGATATTGGCTTCGCCTCCTCGCGCCTCGACAATGTGTGCGTGTGGGTGCGCAACTTCGATGCCGTGGCTGCCGCCTGGGACTATGAGGTGGTCGATAAAATGTCCACCGAGTTCTCCGACCAGCTCGTCCTCGACATTCTCGGCTCCCGTAAGCCGGTTCTCTTCGTTGAGGGCGACGAGACTCACAGCCTCGACTCCCGCTTCTATCCCCTCATCTTCACCGAGTACACCGTGAAGCCCCTGGGCAGCTGCAACAAGGTGATTGAATCCACTCGCTCTTTCAACGACCTGCGCTCTTTCCACCACCTCGACAGCCACGGCATCGTCGATCGCGACCGCCGCGAGGATAAGGAGGTGCAATATCTGCGCGACAAGAATATCTTCGTCCCCAATGTGGCCGAGGTTGAGAACATTTTCATGCTCGAGGGAATTATCCGCACCGTGGCAGTGCGCCGCAAGCGCAACCCCGACCATGTGTTCTTTGCCGTGCGCGATGCCGTGATCGCTATGTTTCGCCAGCAAATTAAGCAGCAGGCTCTGCAGCATGTGCGCCACCGCGTGAAGCGAAAGGTGGAGGTGCGCATCGACCGCCGTTTCCAGAATATTTCGGCCCTCGAGGAGCACATCACCGACTTGGTCAATGAAATCGACCCTCGGGGTATGTATGAGGAAATCTGCCGCCTGTTTCACAAGTTTGTGCAAACCAACGACTATGCCGGCGTGCTGAAGGTGTTCAATGAGAAGTCGATGCTCGGCGAGAGCAATGTGGCTCGCCTGTGCAACTTCCGTTCAAAGGACGACTACATCGCATTCGTCCTCAACCTCCTCAAGGAGGATGGCAACGATGCCACCCGCATTCGTGCCGCCGTGAAGCACTGCTTCGGCATAACCTGACCCCCTCTAACCCCTAAC
Source organism: uncultured Prevotellaceae bacterium (assembly GCA_946055125.1). GTDB lineage: Bacteria > Bacteroidota > Bacteroidia > Bacteroidales > Muribaculaceae > CALZFJ01. Next base: position 3,933 of record CAMGFF010000168.1, read on the forward strand.
CTCTTACCTCTCCACTCTCACCTGTCTATGAATAAAATTTCACTTTGGCTCGAGTGCGCACGCCTGCGCACACTTCCCGTCTCGGTGGCGGGCGTGATTATGGGCACCGGCTTTGCCGTGCTCTACCACCGTTTTGCCTGGCTTCCCGCACTGCTCTGCTTCGTCTTTGCAGTGCTTGCCCAGATTGTGTCGAATTTCGCCAACGAATACTACGACTTCCTTCGAGGCACCGACAAGAAGGGCCGTGTGGGCCCGCGCCGCGCCGTCACCGAGGGCGACATCTCTCCGCAGCTCCTGCTCCGCGTCACCATTGCCACCCTTGCCGTGGCGTGTGCCGTGGGCTGCTGCCTCATTCCCTTTGGCGGCTGGTGGCTGTTGCCGGTGGGCATTCTCATCGCCATTTTTGCCTTTGCCTATAGCGCAGGCCCGTTTCCGCTCTCCTATCACGGCCTGGGCGATGTGGCGGTGCTGGTGTTCTTTGGCATTGTGCCTGTCAATCTCACTTTCTACCTCCAGGCCGGCTACTTCCACCCTCTGTGTATGCTCGCCTCGGTAACTATCGGACTGATGGGCGTGAATGTGCTGCTGGTGAACAACTACCGCGACGTCGACGACGACCGCGAGGCGCACAAGCGCACCACTGTGGTGATTTTCGGCCGCCGTGCCGCCGCTGCCGCCTATCTCATTGGCGGATATGTGGTCATCTCGCTCCTCGCGCCGCTGTGGCTCGCTGCGCCGCTGTGGGTGCTGCCTGTGCCGGCTCTCTACCTGGTGCTCCACACCATGGCCTGGCGGCGGCTCACCCATAGCACCGGTGCCGCGCTGAATCCTCTCCTCGGCGCCACAGCCCGCAATATGCTCATTTTTGCCGTGCTGCTCACGGCGTGCTTCATCATCATCGCTAATTAATTCTCCAACGAAAAAAAATGACCGTTTCACCCGATTTCCGCTCTCAAATATCTGCTCTCCTGCCCGCCGATGAGGCCGCTGCCTTGCTCCATGCAATCGAGTCAACGCCCCCTTCGGTGTCGGTCCGCCTCAATGCCGCCAAGTGCCTGTCGTTGCCGCCGGCTGCCGCAAGGGTGCCATGGTGCAGCCGTGGCTTCTACCTCGACGAGCGCGTGCCTTTCACTTTCGACCCTCTGCTCCACGCCGGTGCCTACTATGTGCAAGACGCTTCGTCGATGCTGCTGCAGCTCATCGTGGAGAGGCTCGTAACCTCCCCGGTGCGATACCTCGACCTCTGCGCCGCTCCCGGCGGAAAGACGACTGCCGCCCTCGACGCTCTCCCCGCCGGCTCGCTCATGGTGACTAATGAGATTATGCCCGACCGTGCCCGCGTCCTCCTGGAGAACGTGGTGAAGTGGGGCAGTCCTGCCTGTGTGGTCACGAGCGACTCGAGCGAGCGCCTTGGCTCGCTCTCCGGCTTCTTCGATGTGGTGGCTGCCGATGTGCCGTGCAGCGGCGAGGGTATGTTCCGCAAGGACGAGGAGGCGGTGGCGCAGTGGTCGCCTCGACTGGTGGAGCAGTGTGCCGAGCGTCAGCGCGAGATTATCGACAACATCTGGCCTGCCCTGCGCCCCGGCGGTTTGCTCATCTACAGCACTTGCACCTACAATCGCTCGGAGAATGAGGCGATGGTGGAATACGTTAT
>CAMGFF010000169.1 GCA_946055125.1 uncultured Prevotellaceae bacterium
ACGCTCTTCCGATCTGCAAAATTATATAAATAATTTCTCTCAAAATAGTGAAAAAGTAATAATCCCCACCATCAGGCTGCAAATATACTACAAAAAAAGAAATTTTCACGCCCTGTGTATTAAGAAATATACAATAATTCCGTGTTTTGCTTTTGATTTGCACAAATTTTGGAGAAATTCCGTGCTTTGCTTTCGATTTGCACAAATTTTGCCTACTTTTGTGCGAAATATGCGTTGTGAAGGATGATGGACCGATGTTTTACTTTCTGCACTTCGGGTGAGCTTATTAGGGTTCCCGGCGGGTCGGTGGTGCTTATCACTGCCGATGGGAACTACTCGGTCTTGTCGCTGGCCGATGGCTCGCAGTATGTTGTCACTTTGCAGCTCGGACAGATTGAGCGCAGGCTCATGGATTTTGTCGTCAGTGGCGACAACCGCTTTATCCGAATCGGCAAGAGCTTGATTATCAACCGTGAATACATTTCCTACATCAATCCGGCACGACAGAAGTTGATTCTCTCAGATTGCCGCACCTTCAGGCGTGAGGCCACGGCTTCGCGTGAGGCGCTCAAGGCTCTCAAGGATTATATGGAAAAGGAGGAACAGCAATGAGCAAGAAGAATATTGATATTGATGACAATGAGATAAGAATTATCTCGCCCGTGGGCGGCAATGGCTCAAGCTCCGGCCATCGCCGGCTCTATCTGGCCATTGCCTGTGCCGCAGTGGCTGTTGCCGCCATTGTGATTGCGCTGCTGATGTGTGGCGATGATGTTACTGCCGATGATGAGGTGCTGGCTGTGACGCAGGTGCCCCAAACTCCCGCCGACACTGCCTCGGTGGCAAAAAAAGGCTATGTGGAGATGGTCGATACCATTATCGGTGGTGTGCCGCTCACGATTCTCACTCCGCACGACGCTGTGCCGCAGCTCCACATTGGCGCCGACGTGCTGCGAAGCGCCGATGTGGTGATGGCAATGCAGGCTGCCGACGTCAGGGGCGACAATGGTGGAATTGTGGGCGCTTTTGTGATGGAAGGTGAGCTGGTGAGCAGGGGGCAGGCTAAAGCGGGCTTCTGCGCCATCATCGATGGCAAAATCACCATTGGCGTGGCCGATGCTACTCCTTTCCTTGAGCGTGCCATTGAGGCGGGGGGCTACTTCTTCCGCCAGTATCCGCTTGTGGTGGGAAACCAGCTGGTGGAAAACAAGCCCAAGGGCCGCTCGCTCCGCAAGGCTCTCGCTGAGTGGAATGGCAATGTGGTGGTGATTCTGAGCCACGAGAGGCTCTCTTTCCACGACTTCGCGCTCACGCTGGTGGATATGGGCGTGGCCAATGCAATTTATCTTGTGGGCTCGGAGGCGGCGGGCTTTGCCGTCGATGCCGGGGGCAGCCGTTTTGATTTTGGCATTGAATCGCCTTTGCCCGTGGCTGCCACCAACTACATCGTGTGGCGTTAGCCGCCATTTCATACATCTACGACAGTGTTTCATACAATGCCCGGCATTTCACTTTGCCGGGCATCGTTTTTTTGCGATATTTGCCCAGGTGGAAGGCCGGGCTTTTCTTCCACCTCATAAAAATTTTTTTTCACTAATATGAAACCACTGATTATTATCTATCTGCTATTTATCGCTGCAATGTGCTCCTGCTCTCCGCGCGATGGAGCCGACTGCGGCCACATTGAGTGCAACGGGGTGTACTACTGGAAGACGGTGATGCAACTTGCCCCCGGCGAGCGTGATTTCATGAAACGCCACCGGGTGGGCAGGATTTATCTGCGTATGTTTGATGTTAAGGCCGATGCACGCGGCTATTCAAGAGGCACATTTGAGCGAGTGGCGCCTAATGCCTCGATGCGCATTGCCAAGGGCGACCGCAGGGCCACCGTCGATTCGCTCAATTCTCGGCTGGTGGTGCCGGTGGTGTATGTCACTCTCGAGGCTCTGTCCACAGCCAAGGGGCAGGAGGGTGAGCTTGCCGCCCTCATCGTGGAGCGAGTGCGCCGCATGTGCAGCTACAATGAGTTAATCTCGGTGGAAGGGCTGCAGCTCGACTGCGACTGGACTCCATCGACCGAGCAGTCGTTTTTTGCGCTGTGCGACTCGGCCCGGGCGCAGATAGCACTGAAGGACCTGCACTGGTCGCTGAGTTCCACCATACGCCTGCACCAGCTGTCCCACAAGGCTCCGCCGGTCGATTATGGGGTGCTCATGGTCTACAACACTGGTAATTTCAGCGACCCTAATGCGAAAAACTCTATCATCGACCTCAGCGATGTGGAGCAGTATTTGGGCTATCTCGATGATTATCCGCTTCACCTCGATGTGGCTTATCCTACCTATTCGTGGCAGCTGCTCTTCCGCCGGATGAAGTTCTTAGGATTGATGAATGGGGTGAACGTGGCCGACACCACCCGCTTTGCCCCACTGGGCGACCACAGCCACCGCGCTCTCTGTGATGTGATTCACAAAGGCAAGATTATCTACAAGGGCGACATTGTGCGCACCGAGAAGTCCACTCCGAGTGAGGTGCGGGCAGTGAAGGAGGCCATTGAGAGCCATCTCCACGACCGCCCGCACAGCAACATTCTCTATCATCTCGACTATCAAAATCTTTCAGAATACTCCGCCGATGAAATCAACAGTATCTACTCTGCCGGCAAGCGCGATTAGCTGCGCCGTGGCTCTGCTCATCGCCGTGCAGCAGGCACAGGCCTGCGGCCCGTTTTTCCCGGTTATACCCACGCCAAAGTTCTTCACGGCCAAGACCGACGGCAACGACGTGCGCTCGTTTGAGCGAAGCGAGAACCTGCGGCTGTGGCAGCAGCTCACTTCGCCCGAAATACCAGCCGCCGACATCGCCGAGGTTCTCTATGGGCAGGAGGACTATGACCCCTACGAAGCCACCGACAACCTTTTCTATACCTATATCCGCAACACCAACGACTGCGAGGTGGAGCAATTCCTCTTCACCGCCAAGTCGCTCGAGAGAAAGCGCAAGGAGGTTGAGTCGCCGTGGTACTATCCCGAATCGAAATATGGCGCAACAGTGGAATTTACCCCAATCATAGAAGCGTGCAAGGCCTATCGTGGCTCGCGGCTCAAGGACCGCTACGCCCTGCAGCTCGTGAGGGCGCTCTTTGCCGCCCGCGACTATGCCGGGTGTGTGGATAGCTACAACGAGTGTCTCAGCCATTTCCCCGACAGCAACCTCATGAAGCGCATGGCGATGAAATATGTGGCCGGGTGCTGGTCGCGGCTGGGCAATACCGATAAGGCCAACCGATTTTTTGCCAAAGCCAGCGACTTCAGTAGCATAGTCCACCCCAATGCCGTGGCCTACATGGCTGAGCGCAACCCCGACTGCCCCGAGCTTATGGCTCACATTCAGCACTGCTCCACCGACTCGGCCCGCTTCTGCGCTATTAAGCCGGTGGCTCGGCGCGTGCTGCGCAGTGGCAAGGCCCGATACCGGGGCGACTGGGAGTTTTATCTTGCATTTGAGGCCGGGGAGTTCCACTCCGACTTTGCCACCGCGTCGCGACACATGGATAGGGCAATGCAGTCGCGGTTCTCCTCCCCCGACTTCCGCGACCACGCCCGTGCCTACCGAATGAAAATCGACGCCGCACTGGGCCGGAGCGCCTCTCTGCTTCCCGACCTGCTGTGGATTGAGGGGAAAATCGACATGACGCACGACGACGCCACCGAGTGGAGCCGAATGCTCCGCAATATCGTCTACATGAACTGGATTCCCACACTGTGGCGTGAAAAAGACTTTGCCACCGCAATTCTCCTGTGCAGCTATGCCGACAACGTCTTTGCCGAAAAGCAGCGTCACACCTATTGGCCGCCCGATGACAACCGGTACCCCGATTGCGAGTCATCTTTGCTGAGCCTCACTCTCAATGAGATGCGTAACAGCGGCGTGTGGGAGAACCCCATCGACTACAGCTGCGCATCGTTCAGGCTCATGAACTCGCTCTCGTCGTCGCAGCTCATCGATGTGAAGCACGCCATCGCTGCCGCCACGCCGCTCTATGGGCACCTCAGGCTGCATGCCCGCACCGACGCTCCTTATCTCGATGAAATCATCGCCACGCTTGCTCTGCGCGAGGAGCGATATGGCCGCGCTGCCCGGTATCTCGCCAATGTGCCGCAAAGCTATCTCTCCACGCTCAACGTCTTCAAGCAGGGCTGTCTGCAAGAAAATCCATTCAGCGTGTCGCCGGGACACTGGCACTGCTTCGACTCTATAGCCTCGCCTCTCAGGGCAAAATACCACTTTGCCTGCCGCATGCTCCACTACATGAAGCTCATGAAGCACGGAAAGACAGCAAATGAGCGCGGAATGGCCCGGCTGAAGTATGCCATCGCACGCCGCAACTCTTTTGAGGATTGCTGGTGGCTCACGCAATACTGGCGCGGCTGCAACACGTCGCTCTTCATGCCCTCGCTCGACGATGGTGGCTGCGACACGCTCAGGGTGTTCCCCGGCCTCTACGACTATGAGAACAACGTGGGCTATGAGGCCACGCAGGCAGTCTTCGACCGTGAGGTGAAGGCCGCGCTGGCAATGCTCACAACCCGCGCCGCTCGCGCCGAGGCCGAGTATCTGCTTTTCAACCTGAAGACAGTGGTGGCCCGCTATCGCGACACCCCCACCGGCCTTGCGGTGATACAATCCTGCGACCGCTGGCGCCAGTGGCTATAGTTTTGCAGGAAGCTGTCGGGATTGTGGTTTTGCGGTTGCCGGCGTTACCTGATGGCTGTTTTCCGGCGGTTGATGATGTAGAGGCCGCGGGGGAGGTCGCCGGTCGACTGCACGCCGTGGAGGCGGCGGCCGTCGATGGTGAAGACTTCGAGGGCACCGGCGGTGGGGGCGATGGTCACATCGTCAACGGCCGACAGCTGTGTGGCCTGACGCTGCCCGTCGTAGTCGAAATATGCGTCGGCGGTAATGCCGTTGATGTCGGCGGTCTGTGCTCCGCTGCCGTTGTTGAAGATGATGTTGAACTTGGTCACGTCGCTGAATGTGTGGTAGTAGTATTCCTCGCCGCCCACCATGGTGGTGGCTGTGAGCCGAGTGCCGGGCCAGTCGCCGAGGAGCTTCACGGTAGAGCCTGTGGTGGTGCTCCAGGCGTAGAGATAGGGCTGGATGGGCGATTTCACAAATACGGTGATTGTGGCGTTGGGGTCCACCTTTTTGTAGGTGACTTTGCCGGTGTATTCCTGCCCGGCCTCGTCGAGTGCTCCATAGTGCACGCTGACCGATTCGCCGAATGCCATATCCTCGCCGAGGGTGAATGTGGCGGTGTCGTGGATGGTGACTTTCTCGCCGCCGGCGCCGAGGCTGTACCAGCCGCTCACGGCGGCATCGTTGAGCGTGGCAGTCACGGTGAGGGTCTCGGTCGTGAATGAGCCTCCGGCGGGGTCAAAGTTCACCGCGGGCTGCCCCACGGCATCGTCGGCAGTGTAGTATTGAGACGCACCGGGGTCGTCGAAGACTACGCTTCCGCCATGAGCCACGGGCGATGTGGCATAGATGAACTTGCCGTCGTCGCC
>CAMGFF010000170.1 GCA_946055125.1 uncultured Prevotellaceae bacterium
ACTACGACATGAAACTGCGAGTACTGTTTTTTGTGGCACTTATTGCCTGCACACTTGTGGCGCAAGGCAGAGTGATTGTGGATAAGCATGGGGTGATGCGCGATGCTGCAACCCATGATGAAGTGGCTTACTTCGGCGTGAACTACACACTGCCCTTTGCCCATGCCTACCGCGCGGTGAAATCCGCCGGCGTGCCACTGAAGGAAGCCATCGACAAAGACGTGTATCACATAGCCCGACTTGGACTCAACGCCTACCGCATCCACATCTGGGACGTGGAGATTACCGATGAGCAGGGTAATCTCATTGAGAACGAACACCTCGACCTGCTCGACTACCTCATTTTCAAGCTGGAGCAGCGCGGAATAAGCGTGATACTCACCGCACAGACCAATTTTGGCAACGGCTACCCCGAGCGCAACCAGCCCACGGGTGGTTACTCCTATAATTACGAGAAATGCCGAATGCACGACACTGAGGAGTGCGTGGCGGCTCAGAAACGGTATTTGGAGAGCCTTGTGCGGCACAAGAATCCTTATACCGGGCTGACCTATGCCGCCGACGACTGCATTATAGCCCTCGAAATCAACAATGAGCCCTGCCACAGCGGCACTCCCGAGGCTGCCACCGCCTATATCAACCGCATGGTGGAGGCTGCCCGAAAAGGTGGCTTCAAGAAGCCGCTGCTATATAATGTGAGCCACAATCTCACCACTCACACTGCGGCATTCTTCAAGGCACAGGTGCAAGGCACCACCTACCAGTGGTATCCCACCGGATTGGTGGCAGGACACACCCGCCAAGGCAACTTCCTGCCCAATGTGGAGCAATACAACATTCCATTCACCGGGGTTAGGGGATTTGAGCGCATGGCAAGGGTGGTCTATGAGTTTGACCCCGGCGACATCATCCACACCTATCTCTATCCGGCTGTGGCACGCAGCTTCCGCACGGCGGGATTCCAGTGGATCACGCAGTTTGCCTACGACCCCATCGACATTGCCGACGTGAACACCGAGTACCAGACGCACTATCTCAACCTTGCCTACACCCCCGGCAAGGCCATAGGCATGAAGATTGCCGCGCAGGTGGTGCAGCAGGTGAAGCGCGGCGAGCAATTTGCGCCATACCCCCGGGACACGGTTTTCGGCGACTTCATGGTGAGCTACAAGCAAAACCTTGCCATGCTCAACGACGGAAGACGCTATTTCCACACCAATACCACGACCATTGCGCCCAAGCACTCGGCTGAGATTGAGGAGGTGGCGGGAGTGGGTAGCTCGCCACTGGTGGGCTACGAAGGCACAGGAGCCTATTTCATCGACAAGATGGCCCCCGGAGTGTGGCGCGTGGAGGTGATGCCCGATGCCTTTGTGGTGGCCGACCCCTTTGCGAAGCCATCGCCAGAGCGCAAGGTGGCAGTGACCATCGAGGCTGAGCATGAAATGACAATCAATCTGCCATCACTCGCCGGCAACTACTTCTTCCGTGGCATCAACCGTGGCAACACTGCTCGTGGAAAAGCCTCGGCAGGCACAATGAGAGTGAAGCCGGGAGTGTATGTGGTGGGAAACGACCGTGAGGCAGTTGAGGCAGTGAGGAGCGACCTCAAGATGCGAAACATCGAGATAGGGGAGTATGTAGCCCCAAAGCAGCATCATGTGGAGAGCCTTGTGCTGCACACGCCACAGAGTGCGGCAATGGCTGGCAGCACTCTAAGGGTGGCTTGCCGGGTGATAGGCAGCGATCAGCCCGACTCGGTGGTGATATATCCGCGCAGCGTGTCGTTCTGGAGCGACCACAACGCGCTCTATAAGATGTGCCGCACCGGCACCTACGACTATGAGGCCGAAATCCCGGTGGGCAGCCACGACGCAGCAGTGGAATACAACATAGTGACATTCAGCGGCAGTAAAGCCACCACCTATCCACAGGCAGCCACCGGCACGCCCCTGAGCTGGGATTTCACCGATTACCGCTACTTCAGCACCACGGTGAGACAGCCCGGTGCTCCCGTGGTGCTTGTGAGCGCCGATGCCGCAATGAGCGGAATAGAGGTGGCTACCATTCCCAATTATTCGCGCACAGCGGCACGTTTTATCGCCCATGAGCCAATTGACCACGACGTAATGGAGTTCACCATGCACTCGGCCAACGACTCCACACGGCTCTATCTGCGAAAATTCGTGGGCGACGCGCTGCGTGGCGTGAATGGCGCAAAGACCATTAATGTGGCACTCGGCACGGTGAGCGGAGTGCAGGCCATTGATGTGGCAGTGATTACACAATCAGGTATAACATATAGGAAAAGATTGCAGGTTTATGACAACGGGAAATTCAGCATTGGCGTGCCGGAACTGAGGCAGGACTTCACTGCGCTCATTCCGGCGCCATATCCCGACTTCCTCACGCGCCGATTCGAGGCCGGCGAGCCTATGCCACTCGTGCTTGGCGAGGTGGAGCAGGTGGAGATTTCCACAGTGCCGGTGGCCGATGGCGAGAAAGCCACGCTGCAAGTGCGTGGAATGTGGATAGAATGAAAAAAAGTAGAACAAGAAGCATAACAAAATATAAACCAAAAACTTAAAACCAAAACATGACAATGAACAGAAAAATTAATCTGAGCCGTGTGCTGGTGCTATTGCCCATATTGGTAATGGCATTGCTGCCCCTTGGGGCATGGGCGCAAGGCGCAACGAGAACTGTGACAGGAACAGTGCTCGATGAGAGTTCGGAGCCTTTGATTGGCGCATCGGTGATTGCCCAGGGCAGCACGGCAGGTGCGGCAACCGACTTCGACGGTAAGTTCTCCCTCGTGGTGAAAAACGATGTGAAAAACCTTGAAATCACCTATGTGGGCTACGAGAAGGCCGTGGTGGCAATCCCGGCATCAGGCAAGGTGGAAGTGACGCTCCGCCCCAACGCCCAGGTGATGGAAGAAGTGGTGGTGATTGGCTACGGTGTGCAGAAGAAGGACGACCTCACCGGCTCTATCTCCACTGTGGGGCAGAAGGACTTCAACCAGGGTCTTATCTCTTCGCCCGAGCAGCTTGTGAACGGAAAGGTGGCCGGTGTGCAGATTGTGAACGCCGGCGGCTCGCCCACGGCAGGCAGCACCATAAGAATTCGTGGCGGCGCTTCGCTCAATGCCTCCAACGACCCCCTCATCGTGCTCGACGGAGTGCCTATGGAGGTGGGTGGCTCGGTGAGCGGCAGCGGCAACTTCCTGAGCCTCATCAACCCCAACGACATTGAGAGCATGACCGTGCTCAAGGACGCTTCGTCGACGGCAATCTATGGCTCGCGTGCATCTAATGGCGTGATTATCATCACCACCAAGAAAGGCAGCGGAAACGACCGCCTCAAGGTGAGCTTCTCTACCACCAACTCGCTGCAGACGCGCACCAAGGTGGCCGACATGCTCAGCGCCGGTGAGATGGCTGCCATCGTGAACCAGCTCGGCACCGACAAGCAGAAAGCACTCGTGAACACCGACATCAACACCGACTGGAACGACGAAATCTACAAGACAGCCTTCGGCACCGACAATAACCTGAGCGTTGCCGGCCGCGTGACCAAGGATTTCCCATTCCGCGTGTCGCTGGGCTACTATAACCAGGACGGTATACTCAAGACCGACAATGCCACTCGCTACACGGGCAGCATCTCGCTCTCGCCGTCGTTCTTCGACAACCACCTGCGCCTCAACATCAACGGAAAAGGCACAATCAACCAGAACCGCTTCGCCAACCAGTCGGCAATATGGGGAGGAGCCACTCACAGCCCATTCTCGCCTATCTACGACAGCGACACAGCCAGCCCCTTTGGTGGCTACTATGAGGCACACGATGCCAACTATGTGCCCATCACCGGTGCTACCGGCAACCCCGTGGGACTGCTCATGAACCGCAAGGACACCAGCAAGGTGTATCGTCTCATCGGTAACGTGGACGTGGACTACCGCATGCACTTCCTGCCCGACCTCCGTTTCCACGCCACCGCAGGCTATGACTACTCGCAGGGCAAGGGTGAGGTGCTTGTGCCGGCATCGGCATTCCAATACTACAACTCCAAGGGACGCGACTACAGCTACGGACCGCAGAAGAATCACAACAAGCTGCTCACCCTCTACCTCAACTACAATAAGGAGTTCAAAGAGATAAAGAGCACGCTCGACGTGACGGCCGGTTACGACTACCAGTTCTGGAAATACACCAACGCCGCCTTCACCGAGGTGAACACTCTTGGCGAGAATCAGGCAACCTCGGCTGCCGCCGATCAGCGTCACGCACTGCTTTCCTACTATGGCCGTGTGAACTATTCATTCGACTCCCGCTACCTTATCACTGCCACAGTGCGCCGCGACGGCTCCTCGCGCTTCAGCCCCGACACACGCTGGGGTACATTCCCCTCGGTGGCTCTTGCATGGCGACTCTCCAATGAGTCGTTCTTCGAGCCTGTGAAGAAGGTGATGAACGACTTCAAGCTCCGCCTGAGCTATGGTGTCACCGGCCAGCAGGATGGCATCGCCAACTACAGCTATATGCCTATCTACACCATAAGCCAGACGGGCGCTGACTATATGTTTGGCGGCTCGCCAATCAGCACCTATCGCCCGGCAGCCTACAATGCCAACCTCAAGTGGGAAACCACCAAGGCCTACAATGCCGGCATCGACTTCGCTTTCCTCAATAACCGCATCACAGGTACTGTGGATTACTACAACCGCAAGACCGAGGACCTGCTCGCTACCGTGCCCTCGGCTGCCGGAACCAACTTCGACAAGCAGCTTCTCACCAACGTGGGCAACATCAAGAGCAGCGGTGTGGAAATCGCCATCAGCGCCACTCCGGTGCAGACCAAGGACTTCACTTGGAGCGTGAGCGCAAATGCCACATGGCAAACTACCGAGATTACCAACCTGAAGCTGAATGAGAGCTCGGAGTCGCCAAACACTCTCGTGGGTGCTATCGAGTCGCACTATGTGCAGGTGCTCTCGGAGGGATATGCGCCCTACAGCTACTATGTGTATAAGCAAATCTATGATGAGGCAACCGGCATGCCTATTGAGGGACTTTATGCCGACCTCAATGGCGACGGCACGGTTGACAGCAACGACAAGTACCGCTACCACTCACCGGCGCCCGACTGGATTCTCGGCTTCAGCACCTCGCTGCAGTGGAAAAAGTGGACGCTGAGCACCAGCCTCCGCGCCAATGTGGGCAACTACCTCTACAACGGCATGGCAATGAACACCGGTGCTTGGGAAACGGTGTTCTACAACGACTACCAGCTCAACCGCATGAGCAGCAGCTACAACGACACTCACTTCAACACCCGCCAGCACGAGAGCGACCACTATGTGGAGAATGCCTCGTTCTTGAAGATGGACAACCTGCAGCTTGGCTACAACTTTGGCAAAATCGGCAAATGGTGCAGCCTCAACGTGTCGGCAATGGTGCAGAACGTGTTCACTATCACAAACTACAGTGGCGTGGATCCTGAGTCGCAGAGCGGCATCGACATGAC
>CAMGFF010000171.1 GCA_946055125.1 uncultured Prevotellaceae bacterium
ATCAAGCCTTGGCTGTTTCATCAATTCGTTGTAATTTTGCCCATAGCTCATAGCTCACAGCTCATAGCCCAAATAAAGATTATGAATTACAAAATATACCCTCCCAAGAAAATTGTGATGCAGGTGCCGCTCCCTGCCTCCAAGAGCATCAGCAACCGTATGCTCATCCTCAACGCCCTCGGCGGCGGTGATCTTCACAACGTGGCTGTCTGCGACGACACCGACGCTATGCGCCGCGCCCTCGCAACTCCCCTCGATGCCGGACACGTCACAATCAACATTGGCGCAGCAGGAACCGCAATGCGTTTCCTCACCGCTTTCTTCGCCACTCGCGAGGGCTGCGTGGTCACTCTCGACGGCTCCGAGCGTATGCGCAACCGCCCTATCGCCCTCCTCGTCGACGCTCTGCGCCGCTGTGGCGCCTGCATCGACTATGCCGGACGGGAGGGCTTCCCGCCGCTGCGCATCTCCGGCCGCCGTCTGCACGCCGAGAGCATCGAGATTGCCGGAAATGTGAGCTCGCAGTATATCTCAGCCCTCCTCATGGTGGCCCCACTCATGGGCTGCCGCACTATCTCCCTCACCGGCGAGCTGATTTCTCTGCCCTATATCCACATGACGCTCTCGCTCATGCGCCTCATGGGCGTGGACTGCTCTATGAGTGGCGGAACCATCGCCCTCCCCGCCAATGCTGTCTATAGCCCCACCGATCTCACCGTGGAGAGCGACTGGAGCGCCGCAAGCTACTGGTTCTCCCTCCAGGCTCTCCTCCCCGAGTCGCAAATCTCCCTACTCGGCCTGCACCCTCACAGCACTCAGGGCGACTCCGCAATTTCCTCCCTCTTCTCCCACCTCTCAGCCTCAGCCCCCATTTTGCCGTTTACCCCTTCTCCCTCCCCTAAAACCACGCTCCACTCCCCACTACACTTAAACCTCAGCTCAACCCCCGACCTCGCCCAGACCGTCGTCGTGGCAGCCTGCCTCCTTGGCCGTCACTTCCACATCTCGGGCCTCCAGACGCTACGCATCAAGGAAACCGACCGCATCGAGGCACTTTGCTCGCAGTTGCGCCGCCTCGGCTACATTGTCACCCCCGACGACCGTGATTTCTCCCTCTCCTGGAATGGCGAGCGCTGCAACCCCGAGCCGCAACCTCACATCTCCACTTTCGACGACCACCGCATGGCCATGGCATTCGCTCCGGCTGCCATCCTTTTCCCGGGCCTGGTAATCGACGACATCGAGGTGGTGAGCAAGTCTTATCCCGACTTCTGGAAGCACCTCACAGCCGCCGGGTTTACCCTCACTCCTTGTGGAAAGGAGGTGCAGCGATGACCGGCGCTCTGATTATCCTCGCCGTGACGGTCGCCACCGGCTTGCTGCTCTACCTTCTCCAGCGTTTCATGCCGCGCCGCCGGGAGTCTGCCGACGACAACAACGACTCCTCCACACCGCCTGCCAACGCTCCTGCCGATGAGGTGTGCTGCGGGCAGCACATCACCTGCGAGAAGGATTCGCTCCTGGTGGCTATGAGCCGTGATATTGAATACTTTGAGGATGAGGAACTCGATGAGTACCGGGGCATTGCCGCCGACGACTACTCCGACGCCCAAATCGAGCAGTTCCGCGATGTGCTCTACACTCTCCGCCCCGAAGAAATAGCACCCTGGGCCCGCTCCATTCAGCTCCGTGGAATCACCCTCCCCTCACCGGTGAAGGAGGAGCTGATTATGCTCGCTGCCGAAGCTCGTCAATCAAATTAATAGGAGTACTATAAATCCTAAAACCACACCAAGTAGTCCTGCCGTGGCAACTTCCGGTTTGCCACAAACACTCCTATCTGCTCATTGGTGAAGGTCATTCCATGCCCGCTCCGCTCTGTGAACGCTTTCCACAGCTGCACCATGTGTGGGTTGCGGCTCAGGTTGCGCATTATCACCGTGGCGTCGCTCTGTGCCATATCATCAAGAAATGGCAAGATTGTATCAATGTCGGCCGCGTCGTCCACACTATTGATTAATATGAAGGGTTGCATGGTGCGCCGGGCTGCCTGTTGCGCCGGCGTCTCTCGCGCCAGGTCGGCCGGCTCTCCCACTGCCGTGAGGCTGTCGCGGTAGCGTGCCATGGCCTCTCCAAGGCCGGCTATGAGCCTCACTCGCTCGCCGTAGCCCGATATTATCTCCTCGGCCACCGGGTAGCGGCTCAGGTGCGGCTCGCAAAGAATGAGCCGCGAGGTGCCGGCCACCGCCAGCAAGCTCGCCGTGGATACCCCATAGCTCGTGCCCACCTGCAATATTTCCTTGGGATTGAAGAAATTGGCCACCCTGAACACCAGCTTCGCATTCTTCAGCGAGATGATGCGTGGATGGCGAAAGTGATGCCGCGTGCGGCCTATCACCTTCGCCCGCAGTGCCTCAAGTTGCTCATAGGTGTAGTAGGGCAAGCGCTCGCGAAGCACATTCAGCACAAAGCCAAAGGCGAATGGCGAGTGTATGCCAAAGCCTTTGCCATGGCGGTAGCGCGTGAAGGCGGTGCGGTAGCGGCGTAGGCGTCCCATCGTTCCGCTATGCCTCCTTTCTTGCCTCCTCGTCGTTGTCGAAGTCCTTCCCCACCTCGCTGTGGCTGGTGCGCAGCACGGCGAGGGCAAGGGCGGCGATGAGGGCTATGTAGATAATGGATATTGCGGCATAGGCCAGGGTCTCGGTCACGTTCACCGAGTCGGGGTCGAATGTCATAGTGATGGTGTGGCTGCCGGCCGGGATGCGCATCGCTCGCAGCACATAGTTCACGCGCCCTATCTCGGCCTCCTTGCCATCGATGCTGGCTTTCCAGCCCCATGGGAAATACACCTCCGAGAACACCGCTATGCCTCCAGCCCGGCTCTCGGCATGATAGGTGAGGGTCTTGGGCGAATAGGTGGTCTCGAAGATGGTGTCGCCCTCGGCCTTGGGCGTGGCGGTGCCAAGGATGGACTGGAACCGCACGTCGGCCACGGCCTCGCTGGCTGCGTCGAAGTCGGAGAGGAAGTCCATCTCTTCCTTGGGAGTTCCCACATAGCTCAGGTCATCCACAAACCAGGCATTGCCCAGTGCGCCGGGATTGAGGTGCGCCTCGGTGTCGTTCACGATTATGTAGCGTGTGTTGAGCATGTTGAGCACCTCCATGTTGCCCCGGGCTATCTGGTGGTCGATAAGGTCCTGGTAGCGCGTGAGCTTGGCGGCATGATAGCCTCCCACGGCCTTGTGGAAGTAGCTCGGCATGGCCTCCATGAAGTGCTGCTGGTCGAAGACGCGGTAGTTCATCGTGGTGTCCTGCATGATTTCATTATCCACGGGGCGGGCGGTGAAGGTGGGGTCGTCGATGGTCATGTCGGTCATGAATGAGTCGCTGCTCAGGTAGCGCTTGTTCACCGTGTAGAGGTCGAAGAGGGTAATCACCACGAGCATCGTGGCAGTGGCTGCCGTCTTTATCTTGTTGGCGGCATAGAGGAACAGCACCACCGTGCCGGCGGCTATCACCAGCAGGCTGCGCCATGCGTCGGCGCTGATGAGCGACTGCCGCACCTCAGTCACGGCGGCAAAGAGCGACGGCACTTGCTGCGCCACGCCGCTGTTGATGTATTGCTGCATCTCCTGCTCCGAGAAAGTGCGGAAAATTCCCGGGAAGAGAGCTATCACGAGGCACACCGCCGCCCCGGCGCCCAGGGTGATGAAGATGAGCTTCGCGTGCCGACGCAGCACCTCGGGTTCAGTGAGTAGGCGGTTGAGAGCAAGCATCGCCAGCAGGGGAATGGTGAACTCCGCCACAACAAGTATGCTCGACACCGTGCGGAATTTGTTGTAGAGCGGGAAGTGGTCGATGAAAAGGTCGGTGAGCCACATCATGTTGTGGCCCCACGAGAGCATTACGCTCAGGAGCGTAACCCCGAGCAATGCCCACTTCAGGTGTCCCTTCACTATCACGCAGCCTATGAGGAAAAGCATGAATATCAGTGCGCCCACATACACCGGGCCGTTGGTCATGGGCTGGTCGCCGAAGTATTGCGGGAACTGCGCGAGATACTGGTAGTCCTCGGGCGAAATCTGCCCGGCGGCATACATGTCGGCAGCCGTCTTGGTCTGCGCCAGCGAGAGCAGGTTGTTCTGCCCCTTGGCCGGCAATATGGTCGCGCCGCCCTTCACATTGGGCACAAGCAGGGTGAAGGTCTCGGCCTTGCCATAGCTCCAGGCGGTGATGTAGTCCTTGTCGAGTCCGCCCTGCGAGGCCTTGGCACTTCCGTCGGCAATCTCCGAGTGTCCGCCACGCATGGTCTCCTTGCTGTATTCGTAGGTGTTGTAGAGGTTGGGAGAGTTGGCTGCCACGGCGAGAATTGCGGCGGCGAGCAGCGATGCGGTGGCTGTCGTCCACTGCTTCAGCGTATTGCCACGCACGGCCTTCTCAAGAGCGGCAAGGGCGATGAATGCAATCACGAAGCCAAAGTAGTAGCTCATCTGCACATGGTTGGCGGCAAGCTGCATCATCGCAAAGAGTGCCGCAACGGAGCTGCCAAGCAGGTAGCGCCCGCGGTAGCACAGTATCACGCCGGCTATTGTGGGAGGCACATAGGTGAGAGCCAGGAATTTCCATATATGCCCCGCACCGATGAGGATTATGTAGTAGGTGGAGAAGCCCCACGCTATGGCCCCAAGCAGGGCCACATACCACCGCGTGCGGCACGCCATGAGCAGAATGAAGAAGCCTATCATCATCATGCAGAGCAAGTTGGCCGGCGACGGAAGCCCAAGGCCATACACCGTGTTTATCCACGAAATAAGCCCCGTACTCTCATAGGTGGGCGAAATCTGGAACGTGGGCATGCCCGAGAACAGAGAGTTGGTCCAGCGGCTCACGTCGCCAGTCTCGGCGGCATACTGCTGGCACTCATGCCCTATCGCTATGCCCTGCAAGGTGTCGTTCTGCCGCAGCACATTGCCCTGCAGCGCGTCGGGATAAAAATAGGCCAGCGAGATAACCGCTATCGCCACCACACTCAGCAGCACGCCAAGCGCGGTCTTTGTCTTGAGCATCGCCATAATGCCGCCCACAATACTCTCTTTGCTCTTCTTTTCCATGTGTCGTTATTTCAAGATATTTTGTTGTTTTATCCACGCCGAAACCGCAGCTGCCCCTCTCCGGAAACCTCCGCAGTTTCTCTTTTGGGCTGTAAAGCTACAAAAAAACCTCCACACCACAAAATCCCCGCCACTTTTTCACCCATTTTTCCATCCAACCTCCCCCCCCTGAGGTCACTTCCTCTCTTTCGCCCTATCTTGACGCGCACTAAAGGGGCTGTGCAGTGGCTTTAGCCGCACAGCCCCTTCATTGCGGGAACATTGAATAAAAACTACTAACTTATATACTCTAATTTTTTCCGGTCTGTGTCACACATCAACCATTCGCAACCTAAACACTAAAAAAGGTGAAATTTGTGGGCTGTTTGTGGGATTTTAAGTAAATTTGCAATCGTA
>CAMGFF010000172.1 GCA_946055125.1 uncultured Prevotellaceae bacterium
TCTTGTTCATAGTTTGTTGCTTGGTTTATGTGTATCACATCACAAAAATAGCGAAAAAAACAATACGAGTAAGAAAATTCATAAATTTTAATTTTGCCGTTAAGAGTTTTAGCCCTAAATTTGTGATTGAATAAGTGCCGACGATGAATCGTGGCCGGCATAGCTAATAACCGGTAAAAAAACAATATCATTAATTGCATGGCTAATATCAGAAAAATTGTAGAATGCGTGCCCAATTTCAGCGAGGGGCGCGATATGGGCGTTATTCGCCAGATAACCGATGTGATAGAACAGACCGAGGGAGTGAAGCTGCTCGACGTGGATCCGGGCGAGGCCACCAACCGCACGGTGGTCACTTTTGTGGGTGAGCCGGAGGCTGTGGTTGAGGCCGCGTTCAAGGCCGTGAAAGTGGCAGGCGAGCTTATCGACATGAGCCGCCACCATGGCGCGCACCCACGCATGGGGGCCACCGATGTGCTGCCCATAGTGCCTGTGAGCGGAATCACGCTCGAGGAGTGTGCCCAGCTGGCACGGCAGCTTGCAAGGCGCATTGCCGATGAGCTTGCCATTCCATGCTACTGCTATGAGGCGGCGGCCCTAAAGCCCGAGCGCAAGAATCTGGCTGTGTGCCGCGCCGGTGAGTATGAGGCTCTGCCCGAAAAGCTCAGTTGCCCCGAGAAAGCTCCCGACTTTGGTGCCCGCCCATTCGATGACGGCGTGGCACGCACCGGTTGCACCACCGTGGGTGCACGCGACTTCCTTATAGCCGTGAACTTCAACCTCAACAGCACCTCCACGCGCCGTGCCAATGCCATTGCATTCGACGTGCGCGAGAAAGGCCGCCCCAGGCGCGAGGGCAATGCCATAACCGGGAAGCCGGTGAAAGACGAGAACGGGAAGACGGTGATGATACCCGGCACGCTGAAAGCCACAAAGGCGATAGGCTGGCACATTGAGGAATATGGAATAGCACAGGTGTCGATGAATATCACCGACATCAACGTAACGCCGCTTCATGCGGCATTCGACGAGGTGTGCCGCTGCGCCCAGAACCGTGGCTTGCGTGTGACCGGCACCGAGATTGTGGGGCTTGTGCCCGAGCGCACGCTCATAGAGGCCGGCAAGCACTTCCTGCGCAAGCAATGCCGCTCGGTGGGTATTCCCAAGGAGGACATTATCAAGATTGCAGTGAAATCGATGGGACTCGACGACCTGAAGCCTTTTGAGCCAAAAGAGAAAGTGGTGGAATATCTGCTCGATGCCGACGCACGCAGCAAGCTCACAGGCCTCACAGTGAAAGGTTTTGCCGATGAAACAGCGCGTGAGTCGCCCGCACCGGGTGGAGGCTCGGTGGCTGCCTACATGGGAGCGCTTGGAGCTGCTCTCGGCACCATGGTAGCCAATCTCTCGGCCCACAAGCCCGGCTGGGACGACCGCTGGGAGGAATTCAGCAACCTGGCCGAGCAGGGAATAGCGATAGAGCAAGAATTGCTGCACCTTGTGGACGACGACACTGAGGCTTTCAACAAGATAATGGCGGCTTTCGGTATGCCCAAGGCTACCGACGACGACAAGGCTCGCCGTGCCGAGGCAATTGAGGCTGCCACGCTCTTTGCCGCGCAGGTTCCACTGACTACGATGAAAGCTGCGATGAAGGTGTTCCCCTTGTGCCGCGCTATGGCTGAGAATGGTAATCCCAGCAGCGTGAGCGATGCCGGGGTGGGGGCTCTTGCTGCCCGTGCGGCAGTGATTGGCGCAGCTCTCAACGTGAAGATAAACGCCGCCTCGCTGCGCGACAGAGCCGCAGCCCAAGCCCTCACGGCCGAAGCCACTGCGCTCACCGAGCAGGCCAAAGCCGAGGAAGCCACGATAATTGAAATAGTAGAACGCACAATAACCAAAATGACATTATGACCAAGGAAGATTTTGCGGCAGAGATTCGCGCCGGAATCCCCGACGTGCTGCCCGAGCCAAAGCCCTACGACAAGGAAATAAACCATGCCCCAAAGCGAAAGGACATTCTCACCGATGAGGAGAAGCGCCTTGCCCTGCGCAATGCCCTGCGCTATTTCCCCAAGAAATTTCATGCCACGCTCGCCCCCGAGTTTGCCAAGGAGCTGCGCGACTACGGCCGCATATACATGTACCGTTTCCGCCCCGGCTACGACATCTATGCCCGCCCCATCGATGAATATCCGCACCGCTCGGAGCAGGCAGCGGCAATCATGCTGATGATACAGAACAACCTCGACCCCGCCGTGGCGCAGCACCCTCACGAGCTGATTATCTATGGCGGCAATGGGGCAATTTTCCAGAACTGGGCTCAATATCGCCTTGTGATGAAATACCTGAGCGAGATGACCGATGAGCAGACGCTCGTGATGTACTCAGGGCATCCTCTCGGCGTGTTCCCCTCCCACAAGAATGCTCCGCGAGTGGTGGTGACCAACGGAATGGTCATTCCCAACTACTCCAAGCCCGACGACTGGGAGCGAATGAATGCGCTTGGCGTGAGCCAGTATGGGCAGATGACGGCTGGATCGTATATGTACATCGGTCCGCAAGGCATCGTGCATGGCACCACAATCACGGTGCTCAATGCCGCCCGAAAGAAGCGCAGTGGCGGCACGCGAGGAATGTTGTTTGTGTCGTCGGGCCTTGGCGGAATGTCGGGCGCACAGCCCAAGGCCGGCAATATTGCCGGTGTGGTGAGCGTGGTGGCCGAGATAAATCCCAAGGCTGCGCAGAAGCGCTACGACCAAGGCTGGGTAGATGAGCTGCACCACAATCTCGATGAGCTCATTCCCGCCATTCGCAGTGCAGTAGCCGCTAAGCGCACTGTCTCTATGGCCTATGTGGGCAATGTGGTCGACCTTTGGGAGCGGCTTGCCGCAGAGGAAATCAATGTGGACCTGGGCAGCGACCAGACCTCGCTCCACAATCCCTGGGCCGGAGGCTACTACCCGGTGGGAATGACGCTTGAGGAGTCGAAGATGATGATGGCCGAGAATCCGGCGAAGTTCCGCGAGCGCGTGCAGGAGTCGCTGCGCCGCCAGGTGGCTGCAATCAACAAGCTCACCGCGCGAGGAATGTACTTCTTCGACTATGGCAACGCCTTCCTGCTACAGTCGCAGCGTGCCGGCGCCGACATCATGGCTGCCGACGGGCGCAGTTTCCGCTATCCCTCCTATGTGCAGGATATTATGGGACCCATGTTCTTCGATTATGGCTTCGGCCCCTTCCGCTGGGTGTGCACTTCGGGCGACCCAAAGGACCTTGCAACCACCGACCGCCTCGCCGCCCAGGTGCTTGAGGAAATCAAGCTCACCGCCCCCGATGAGATAAAGGGGCAAATGGACGACAACATTCACTGGATTAAGGAAGCCGGGAAGAACAACCTCGTGGTTGGCTCGCAGGCACGAATACTCTATGCCGACGCCGAGGGCCGCACCAAGATTGCGCTTGCATTCAATGAGGCTATTAAGCGCGGCGAGATAAGCCGCCCGGTGGTGCTTGGGCGCGACCACCACGACGTGTCGGGCACCGACTCGCCCTTCCGCGAGACGAGCAACATCTACGACGGCTCGCAATTCTGCGCCGACATGGCAGTGCAGAATGTGATTGGCGACTCTTTCCGCGGAGCCACCTGGGTGTCGCTGCACAATGGCGGCGGAGTGGGCTGGGGAGAGGTGATAAATGGCGGATTCGGTATGGTAATCGACGGCAGCGACGACAGCCACCGCCACATCACCGACATGCTCTTCTGGGACGTGAACAATGGCATAGCACGCCGCAGCTGGGCTCGCAACGAAGGCTCAATGCGTGCAATAGAGCGCGAAATAGCCCGCACGCCGGGACTCACCGTCACTATGCCAAATCTTGTAGATGACACAATCATTAATTCAGCTTTCTAATTAACCTTTACACACCACTGCAAACAATGAAAACTCACAGTATATCGGCCGAGCATCTCACCATTCAGCGCATCGGCGAAATTATCAGCGAGGGCTACAAGCTGCAACTTAGCGATGACGCCCGCGCACGCATAGTGAATTGCCGCGAATACCTCGACAAGAAAATAGAGGACAATGCCAAGCCCATATATGGCGTAACCACAGGCTTCGGCTCGCTCTGCAACGTGTCGATAGGCCGCGACTACTTAGCACAGCTTCAAATCAACCTCATGATGTCGCACGCCTGTGGCACCGGCGACCGTGTGCCTAATGAGATTGTGAAAATAATGCTCCTGCTCAAAATCCAGTCGCTCAGCTACGGCTACTCGGGCTGCAAGCTCGACACCGTGGAGCGCCTGGTGGACTTCTTCAACAATGACATCTATCCCATCGTGTACATGCAAGGCTCACTCGGAGCCTCGGGCGACCTCGTGCCGCTGGCGCACCTCTCGCTGCCTCTCATCGGGCTGGGCGAGGTGGAATACCGTGGCGAGGTGATGAGCGGCAAGCAGCTGCTTCAGGCCATGGAATGGAAACCCATTCAGCTTGCATCGAAGGAGGGGCTTGCCCTGCTCAATGGCACGCAGAACATGAGCGCATTTGCGGTGTGGGCGTTGCTCCAGAGCCACCGCCTCAACGACTGGGCCGACAAGATTGCCGCTATGTCGCTCGATGCCTACAATGGTCTGGTGGAGCCTTTCACCGACGCCGTGCACCAGGTGCGCCCGCACCGTGGGCAGATAGTCACTGCACAGCGGCTGCGCGAGCTGCTTGAGGGCAGCGAGATTCTTGAGAAGCCCAAGGCCTATGTGCAGGATCCCTATTCCTTCCGCTGTGTGCCACAGGTGCACGGAGCAGCCAAAGACACTATGGACTATGTGGAGGGAGTGATCGACACCGAAATCAACTCGGCCACCGACAATCCCACAGTGTGCCCCGATGAGGATATTATCATCTCGGCCGGGAATTTCCACGGCGAGCCTATTGCCTTGCCCATGGACTTCCTTGCCATTGCGCTGAGCGAGCTCGCCAACATATCGGAGCGGCGCATCTACAAGCTTGTGTCGGGCACTCGCGGCCTCCCAAGCTTCCTCGTTGCCAATCCCGGCGTGAACAGTGGGTTTATGATTACGCAATACACGGCAGCCTCCATTGTGAGCCTCAACAAGAGCCTGTGCTCGCCGGCCTCGGTCGACAGCATTCCTTCGTGCCAGGGGCAGGAGGACCACGTGAGTATGGGAGCGAATGCCGCCATCAAGCTCTACAAGGTGGTGCTCAACACCGAGCGCGTGCTTGCCATAGAGCTGATGAATGCAGCCCAGGCTCTGGAGTTCCGCCGCCCGCTGCTCTCCTCGCCGCAGATACAGGCAATCTTCGAGCAATACCGCAAGCACGTTCCTTTCATCATCAACGATGAGGTGATGTATCCCTACATTCAGAAATCCATCGACTTCTTGCGCAAATAACCCGCCGCTATGCTCACGCTTATAGAAAACATAAAAGTGCTTGCCGGCATCACCGAGCCGGCCGAAACAAGGCTGGAAGGCGAG
>CAMGFF010000173.1 GCA_946055125.1 uncultured Prevotellaceae bacterium
TGCTTTTAGGCTTCTTTCTTTGTATTCTTTGCTGCGGGCTTCTTTGTTGCGGGCTTCTTTGCTGCTTTCTTGGCGGGCTTGGGCTCTTCCTTGGGGGCTGCGGCCTTCTTGCGGGGCTTGGGGGCTTTTTTGAGCTTCAGCACCATGGCCGAGCGTGCGGGAATGTAGAGCTTGAGCCAGCCCACGCCGTGCTCGGCATAGAGCTCGTCGTGCTCGGTGAAGTGGTGCACGCTGTTGTCGATGTTGCCGTAGCCGCCGTAGCGCGGGTCGTCGCTGTTCATCACGCCCTCATACTCACCCTCGGGAGCGAGAATGCCATAGTCGGTGAACGACTTTGAGGGGTTGAAGTTGAACACGAATACCAGGTCGCCGCGCATATAGGCGAGCACTTGGTCGTCGTCCTTCTCCCAGAGCTTGCGCACGGGCAGAGCCTCAAACTTCTTCACGCCGCGCACGAGGTGAATCATGTCGTTGTCGAAGTTGTTGAGATACTGATACTTGAGGTCCTTACGGTCGACCAGCTCCCACTGTCGGCGGGCATACTTATAGGACCAGCCGTTGCCCTCGCGCGGGAAGTCGATCCACTCGGGGTGGCCAAACTCGTTGCCCATGAAGTTGAGGTAGCCGCCATTGATAGTGGTGCATGTGACGAGGCGGATGAGCTTATGCAGGGCGATACCACGGTCAACGGTGTAGTTGTTGTCGCCCACCATCATGTGCCAGTACATCTCGCTGTCGATAAGGCGGAAGATGAGGGTCTTGTCGCCCACGAGTGCCTGGTCGTGGCTCTCGGCGTAGCTTATTGTCTTCTCGTCGGCACGGCGGTTGGTGAGCTCCCAGAATATCGATGTGGGGTGCCAGTCCTCGTCCTTTTTCTCCTTGATGGTCTTAATCCAGTAGTCGGGGATACCCATTGCCATTCGGTAGTCGAAGCCTATTCCTCCATTCTTCACGGGAGTGGCGAGGCCGGGCATACCGCTCATTTCCTCGGCGATGGTGATGGCCTTGGGGTTCACGGTGTGGATTACCTCGTTGGCAAGGCTGAGGTAGGTGATGGCGTTGGTGTCCTGGCCTCCGTTGTAGTAGTCGTCGTAGGAGCCGAAGGCCTGGCCGAGGCCGTGGTTATAATAGAGCATCGAGGTGACACCGTCGAAGCGGAAGCCGTCGAATCGGTATTCCTCGAGCCAGAACTTGCAGTTGCTCAGGAGGAAGTGTAGCACCTCGTTCTTGCCGTAGTCGAAGCAGAGCGAGTCCCATGCGGGGTGTTCGCGGCGGTGGTCGCCATAGAAGTACTGGTTGTAGCTGCCGTCGAAGCGTCCCAGTCCCTCAAGCTCATTCTTCACGGCGTGGGAGTGCACGATGTCCATAATCACGGCGATGCCGAGGCTGTGCGCGTCGTCGATGAGGTGCTTGAGGTCGTCGGGCGTGCCGAAACGGCTCGAAGCGGCGTAGAAGCTCGACACATGGTAGCCGAAGGAGCCATAGTAGGGGTGCTCCTGAATGGCCATAATCTGGATGGCATTGTAGCCGTCGGCAGCCACTCGGGGCAGCACATTGGTGCGGAACTCATCGTAGGTGCCCACGCGCTCCTCGTTAGTGCCCATGCCAATGTGGCACTCATAGATGAGCAGTGGCGATGTGGAGGGCTTGAAATCATTAACCTTGAATTTGTAGGGATTTGCGGGGTCCCACACCTGGGCCGAGAAGATGTAGGTTTTCTCATCTTGCACCACGCGGGTGGCATAGGCCGGCACTCGCTCGCCCTCGCCGCCGTTCCAGTGCACGCGCAGCTTGTAGAGGTCGCCGTGGTGCAGGGCCTCGGGGTCGAGGGCAAGCTCCCAGGCACCGTTGTCGATGCGCGTCATGCGGAAGTTCTCAGTTTCTTTCCAGTCGTTGAAGTTGCCCACTAAATAGATTTCGGTGGCATTGGGCGCCCACTCTCGGAGCACCCAGCCCTTGGGGGTGCGGTGCAGGCCATAGAACTTGTGGGCATTGGCAAAGTCGGCAATAGTGCCGCCATTGGCAGTCAACTCTTTTTCTTTGCGAATCACATCCTCGTGGCGGCCATTGATAGCATCGGCATACGGCTCCAGCCACGGGTCATTTTTGATGATGGGGAGTACTCTTTTCATGTTTTGGTTTATGAAAAACAATAATGCACACAAATTTAGCACTTTTCCGTGAACTGCGCAAACTATTCGTGCTAATATCTCACAAGAACGAGCGACTATGGTTAAAATCGTGTTAAAATGCAGTTACATAGAGGTGAAAATTGCAGGAAAGTATTAATTTAGCAAAAATTCTAACCGGTGCTTGCAAGCGGGAGTGCTGTGCGGCATCGGCGAGAACAAGATAATACCTAACATAACACCACAATTCACTAACAACTATGGGTTTCTTTGGAATGACCGACAATGAGCGCAATGCCGAGCTCACGAAGCAGATACAGGCACTGCAAGATTCAGTGGAGCTTCAGCGGAGAAAAGCTGCTGAGGCCCAAGCCGCCGTGAAAGTGAAGGATGAGGAACTCCGAGCCTCCTATGCCGAGCTGCAATCAGTTAAGGCCGAGGTCGCAGCACTGAAAGAGGCCATGGCCGCTGAGACAGAAAAGCTCAAGGGGCAGATTGACACACTCAGCAAGACATTGACAGAGAAAGACGCACTCATTGCCACCCTGAAGCCGGCCGAAGAGAAAGCCCCAGCTCCGGTGGAGGAAGAGAAGAAGCCCGTGCCGGCAGTGGAGCAACAGCCCGTGCCGGTGCCTGCCGACCCCACTCCGCAGCTCGACGCCATCAAGGCCGAGCTGGCCAAGATAAGGGAGGCATACACCGACCTTGTGCGAAAGGACGACCTCTTCAACTCGATGCACAAGGAGCTCGACACGCTGCGCAACGACGTGTATAACAAGCTCACGCGCCCCTACAAGGTGTCGATAATCTCGCTCTACGACAGCATAGTGAGCACAGTGAATTACTACCGCGACCGCAAGGATGAAGAGGGAAGCTACGACCGCCTCATGAAGCAGCTTGGCAACTACGTGCTTTCGATAATGGACATCCTTTGCGATGAATACAACCTCGACAGCTTCGACGC
The DNA here is from genome assembly GCA_946055125.1 of uncultured Prevotellaceae bacterium. GTDB lineage: Bacteria > Bacteroidota > Bacteroidia > Bacteroidales > Muribaculaceae > CALZFJ01. The sequence continues at coordinate 3,094 of CAMGFF010000173.1, forward strand.
CCAGCCCGGAGAGCCCTATGACCGCCGCGCCCACAAGACGATGAATGTGGTGGAAACCGACGACCCGGCAAAGCACGGCACCGTGGCGCGTGCGCTGCAGTGCGGATTCAAGTACACCGCTTTCGACCCCGTGAAAGGCGTGGAGCGAGAGGTGATTTTCCGCCCGGCATTTGTTGACACCTACAAGCTGAAGCAGCAGTGAATTTTCAATGAAGAATAAAAATAATAACAAAACAACATAACACTTTTAGATTTAGATTATGGATAAAAGTAGAGCCGTCTATGGAATCGACCTTGGTACTACCTACAGCTGCATTGCGCAGGTAGATCAATTCGACCAGGCAGTAGTATTGAGAAACTTTGAGGGAGATGCAACCACTCCGTCGGTAGTTTACTTTGAGAACGAAACCAACGTTATCGTGGGCAAGGAGGCTAAGGGAATGCTCGAAACCGAGCCCGACAAGACAGTGTCGTTCATAAAGCGCGACATGGGTAACGACGCAGCCTTCGACAAGAGCAGCAACACCACGCCGTTCCACCTCGACCCGTCGGAAATCTCGGCCTATATACTGAAGAAGCTCGTGAAGGACGCCAACGATGCCAATGGCTTTCCCGAGCCGGTGAAGGACGTGGTGATCACCTGCCCGGCCTACTTTGGCAACAAGGAGCGCATGCAGACCAAGCAGGCGGGTATCATTGCCGGGCTCAATGTGCTCGCAATCATCAATGAGCCTACAGCGGCCGCCATTGCCTACGGCACAAAGACCTCGGAGCGCAAGTCAATCCTCGTCTACGACCTTGGCGGCGGAACTTTCGATATCACGCTCATTCTCGTCAACGGCGGCTCGATTAAGGTTATCGCCACCGGCGGCGACCACCACCTTGGTGGCGTTGACTGGGACACCGCCCTTGCCGAGTATATGCTCGGAGCATTCAATGAGCAGAATGGCACCAGCTACTCGCTCGACGACAACAAGATGCTGAAATACCAGCTCCTCAACCTCGCCGAAACAAAGAAGAAGCTGCTAACCGCCAAGACCAAGGTGAACGTGAACATCAACTGGGAAGGCCAGTCGGCACGCTTCGAAATCACCCGCGAGCTTTTCGACGCACTCACAGCCGACAAGCTCAACGAGACCATCGACGCTACCCGCAAGATTCTCGACATCGCCAAGGAGAAAGGCTTTGAGAAAATCGACGAATATATCCTGGTGGGCGGAAGCAGCCGCATGCCGCAAATCAAGGAGCGCGTGGATGCCGAGTTTGGAGTGGATGCCAAGCTCACCGACCCCGATGAGTGCGTGGCAAAGGGCGCCGCAATCTATGCAATGAACGAGGCCTACCGCCAGGCCGTTGAGGACTATGAGAACGGCGATGCCGACGAGCTGCCCAAGAAGCTCAACTGCGAGCGCACCAACGTGATGAACGTGACCTCGAAGACCTACGGACTCGGTCTTATCAACAACCGCGTGGGCAACATGATTTTTGCCAACACCGGCCTTCCAATCTCTTTCACCGACACCTTCTACACCACAATCGACAACCAAAGCGGTGTGCGCCTGCCCATCTGGGAGAGCGACTTCACCGACAAGGAGAAGGACCAGGAGGTGGAGGATAAATTCTGCCGCCTCGTGACCACCGAGCCTACTGTGCTCCGCCTCACCAAGAACTGGCCAAAGGAGACTCCTATCACCGTGACCTTCAACATCGACAACGAGGGTATGCTCTCAGTGCACGCACAGGTGGAGAAGGACGAGATTGACTTTGAGCTGAAGGTGACCGGCGTGAAGAGCGAGGAGGAAATCCTCGAGGCCCAGCGCTTCATCAACAAGGCCAACATCGAGTAACCCCGCCGGGCTGGCGCTGAGCCCGGCCCAGTGCAAGATATTTTATTAGCCGATATAGATTGCAGGGCAATGCCTTGCAATCTATTCGGCTATATAACAGTGAATTAATATTCATCAACGAGATCGTATGAATCCCATCCTACTAAAGCAGAAAATCAACAAGTGGATAGAGGCTTGCCAATATCTGAAAAGCGCAGAAATCAAGGAGCAACTCGACACCGACGAGTGGACCGCCATAGAGGAACTTAGCAACCTTTGGAACAAGAACTTCACCGCCAATGGGGTGAAGGACGATGCACTCGCCCACATCGACACGCTGAAGCGCTGCGAGGACATGCACCCAAACAACCTCAAGATTAAGGAGATGAGCAAAGCCCTCACCGGAGTGGCCCGCGATATGATGACCAAGGACGAGGCAACCTACAATGAGTTTAAGGAGGCACTGAAGAAAGAAATCAAGCAGAACCGCCCCACACCCAAGACTCCGCCCACGCCTAAGACTCCGCCGAAGGTTCAGGTGCCGCCTAAGACCCCGGTGATTCCTAAGACTCCG
>CAMGFF010000174.1 GCA_946055125.1 uncultured Prevotellaceae bacterium
CTTGCATACCCTGTACGAGGCTCCATGCCCCATTAAAGAGTGACGAGAAATAATCTTTAATACTACTCATAGATAAGTCAAACGTATTTTTTAGTTTTTGTATAAAAAAACCTTGATACCGGCTGTGTCGTGAAAACTCAATTCTTTTTTATTGTTCTTTCCTTAAAATTTGATTATAAAAAGGAGAGCCTCCGGTATCGAGTGAGTTTCACTCTCCTTTTTATAGTCAAAATCATCACTTAGTGTGTGCTTAGCGCTCCACCTGGCCGCCGAGTATGTCGAGCAGCTCGGTGGTGATGCCCTGCTGGCGCAATTTGTTATACTCCAGCCTGAGCTCGCCAAGCAGCTTCTGGGCGTTGTCGTTGGCACTCTGCATTGCCATCACGCGGGCCGCTGCCTCCGAGGCGTTGTTCTCGGTGCAGATGTCCTGCATGGTCGAGGCGATGTAGAGCGGCAATACGCTGTTGAATATCGCATTGGCATTTGGCTCAAAGAGGCACGGACTGTTGGGGTTCACTGCAGCCTCCTTGTCGCCGGCTATTGCCTCGTGGCTCACGGGGAGCAGCCGGTCGATCTGTATGCGCTGGCGGCTCACCGAGTGGAAGTGCATGTAGGCTATCTCCACACTATCCACGGCGCCGCTCACGAAGTCCGCCTTCAGCACCTCGGTGAATGTGCTTATCTCCTCGAGCGTGCTGCGCGTGTTGATGCCTTCCACAGTCTTCACCTCTATGCCGTTGCCGGCTATCTTGTTCACGGCCTTCACCATCTTCCTTCCCACCGGATAGAGCACTATGCGCACCTTCTCTCCGTGCTGCTGCCGCAGCTCGTTGATGCGCTTGAGCACATCCTTGAAAATGTTGATGTTGTAGGCTCCACACAAGCCGTCGTCGGTTCCAAACACCACTAATGCCACGCTCGCTACCTCACGAACCTCTATGAGCGGTGAGCTGAATTCGGCCTCGGCGGCCATGAGGTGCGCCATCACGCCCTCTATCTGGCTGCGGAAAGGCACAAGGCGGCGCAGCGCCTGCTCTGCCTTGTGCATCTTTGCCGATGAAATCATCTTCATTGCGCTCGTGATTTTCTCAGTAGAGGCAACGGAGCCGATTCGTCCTTTTAATTCTCGTAACGTCGACATAGTGTTTTATGCTGCTATATTCACTGTCTGTACTTACTTGTTATCTCGCGGGCTGCCTGCTCGAGCTTGCCTGTTACGTCGTCGTTGATCACGCCGCTCTTCAGCACGTCGAGCACATCGGCCTGGTGCTTCGCCTTGAGATACTGAATGAACAGTTTCTCAAACTCAGCCACCTTGTCCATAGGCACGCTCTCGAGCAATCCCTTGGTGCCGCAATAGATCACCGCAATCTGCTCCTCAACGGCACAGGGCTCGTATTGGGGCTGGATGAGCAGGCGCTCGTTCTTGCGTCCCTTGTCGATTACCCTGGCGGTAACGGGGTCGATGTCACCACCAAACTTGGTGAACGACTCCAGCTCTCGGAATTGCGCCTGGTCGATCTTCAGCGTTCCAGCCACCTTCTTCATCGCCTTAATCTGGGCGTTTCCTCCCACACGCGACACCGAGATACCCACGTTGATTGCCGGACGCACGCCCTGATTGAAGAGCGCCGACTCCAGGTAAATCTGTCCGTCGGTAATCGAAATCACGTTGGTGGGAATGTAGGCCGACACGTCGCCCGCCTGAGTCTCAATGATAGGAAGCGCGGTGAGCGAGCCTCCGCCCTTCACGCGGCCTTTCATCACCTCCGGAAGGTCGTTCATTGTGGCTGCCAGTGCGTCATTCTCGATAATCTTGGCTGCACGCTCCAGCAAGCGGCTGTGCAGGTAGAAGATGTCGCCGGGATATGCCTCGCGGCCTGAAGGACGCTTGAGGATAAGCGAAATCTCGCGGTAGGCCACGGCCTGCTTCGAGAGGTCGTCGTAGACGATGAGCGCGTCGCGGCCCGAGTCGCGGAAGTATTCTCCGATTGCCACGCCGGCAAAGGGGGCATAGTAGCGCATCGCTGCCGAGTCGGCTGCGGTGGCTGCCACCACCACGGTATAGTCGAGTGCGTTGTGCTCACGCAGGGTGTTGACCACCGATGCCACAGTCGATGCCTTCTGTCCTATTGCCACATAGATGCAATACACAGGCTTTCCGGCCTCATAGTTGCCTCGCTGGTTGATAATGGTGTCGATGGCGATGGCTGTCTTTCCAATCTGGCGGTCGCCAATGATAAGCTCGCGCTGTCCGCGGCCTATGGGCACCATCGAATCCACAGCCTTCAGGCCCGTCTGCAACGGCTGCTTCACGGGCTGACGGAAGATTACGCCCGGCGCCTTGCGCTCAAGCGGCAGGCGGATAAGCTCGCCCTCGATGGGTCCTTTGCCATCGACCGGCTCACCGAGGATGTTGATGACGCGGCCGAGCAGACCCTCTCCCACCGGAATGGAAGCAATCTCGCCCGTGCGCTTCACCGACATGTTCTCCGACACCTTATCCACGTTGTTGAGAAGTATAACACCCACATTGCTCTCCTCGAGGTTCATTGCCACTCCCGTCGTTCCGTTCTCAAACTCCACAAGCTCATTGGCTTTCACGTTGTCGAGACCATAGACGTGAGCAACGCCGTCACCCACCTCAAGCACAGTGCCAACCTCCTCAAACGCCATCTTCGTACCGACGCTTTCGAGCTGCTGTTTTAATATTTCTGATATTTCACTTGGGTTTGTCATCTCACGTTATTTACTAAGTAGTTGTAAACGCAGTTTCTTTAACTCATTCTTTATCGAGGCGTCGAGGAGCTGGTCGTCGGCCTTGACGACGAATCCGCCAATGAGGTCGGCATCCACGCGCGTGGTCTGCTCAATCAGCTTCCCGCGCAGCTGCTGCTCCACCACCTTGATAATCTTGTTCAGCTGGTCGGCGCCCAGGGTGTGGGCACTGACTATCTCCACCTGCGCGATGTTGTTGGCGATACGGTAAATCTTCAGGTATGCCAGCGCAATCTCGCGCATGAAGTCCTCACGGTTGTTGTCGAAAACGAGCCTTATGAACTTTGAGAGGCAGCTGCCGCTCTTGGCCTGCGCCGCCGACAAAAGCACCTTTTCCTTGTCAGCGTAGGGCAGGAACTTGTTGCCCACCACCTTGCGCAGTGCCGACTCGGCGGCATAGCTGGCTGCGAGCTGCTTCATTTGCCCATACACTGTTTCGCTCTCGTGCTGCTCGGTGGCAAATTTATAGAGAGCCTTGGCATAACGGCCGGGAATTAGTCCTTCATTCATAATGCTTTAACTTTAGTTTTTAACCTCAACCTCATTCAACAATTTATCCACAAGCTCGGTCTGCGCCTTGTCGGTAGCCATATTCTTGCGCACCATCTTCTCAGCTATGCTGAGCGCAAAGGCACTGACCTCGTTGCGGAACTGCAACTCCGATTCCTTGCGGGCCTGCTCTATGGCAAGCTTTGCAGCATCCATTACTTTCTTTGCCTCTACCGTGGCTGCCGCCTTGGCATCCTCGATTATCTGGCTTTTCATTTTTGCTGCCTCACGCAAAATCTCGGCTTGCTTCATCTGTGCTTCAGCTATGTATTTCTCAGCTGCCGCCTTGGAATTGTCGAGTTGTTCCTTAGCCTCATTGGCATATATCACGCCCTTGTCGATGAGCTCGGCACGCTCCTCAAGGCTTTTAACTATGAAGGGCCATGCAAACTTCGCAAGGAGGAAGAACAACAGGGCAAACACCACGAACATCCAGAATACTAAGCCAAATTCCGGCGTGAACAGTTCCATATTGTCCTGTTAATTGGGGTTATTTGATTAGAGGAACAATGAAAGTGCGCAAACGATCACAGCGAACAGTGCAACACCCTCCACGAGAGCCGCGATAACAATCATGTTACTGCGGATATCGCCTGCCGATTCGGGCTGACGTGCAATCGACTCCATTGCCGACGAGCCAATCTTTCCGATACCCAATCCTGCACCAATTGCTGCAATACCAGCACCTATACAAGCTCCAACGCCAACGAGGGCCTCAAATGCTAAAATCATTCCTAACATAGTTGTAAGTGTTTTAAGAGTTAATATTTTTAGTTATTATTTTTTTGTTTTGTCTTTTTGTGGCACGCTATGTGATGCCACGCTTGTTTTTTTCTTGTTTCGCCTCCACGCCACCAGGCTTTTGGGCCTAAGAGCGGCAGTGGCGCTTTGGTGGCAAGCCGCCACCGGGGCTGCGGCTCACCGAGCCGCCGGGCAAGCCAATGCTAATCAATCGTGATGCTCGGCCGGCGCCTGTGCCAGCGAGATGAACAATGTGGATAGCATTGTGAACACGAATGCCTGTATGAAGCTCACCAGCGTGTCGAGCAACAGCATGAACAGCGAGAATGCAACCGACACCACCGACGTTCCGGCTCCCACAGCCACTCCTCCGAGGGCCGCGAAGATGAAGATAAGCAGTGTCAGCACTATCACTATCATGTGTCCGCCCATCATGTTGGCAAACAGACGCACCATCAGTGCCGCCGGCTTAGTGAAGATTCCAAACACCTCAATCATTGGCATGATGGGTATGGGGAACTTGAGCCACAGTGGCACCTCGGGCCAGAAAATGTCTTTCCAATAGTGCTTCGAACCAAACAGGTTGGTGATAGCAAATGTGAACAGGGCAAGAACCATGGTCACGGCGATATTGCCGGTGAGGTTGGCTCCTCCCGGGAATATCACTATCAGGCCAAGCAGGTTCATCGTCAGTATAAAGAAGAACACTGTGAGCAGATAGGGCGCAAACTTGGGTGCCTTGGCTCCAAGCGTGGGCCGGATAACGCCCATGTACACAAACTCCACAATCAGCTCGGTGAATGCGGTCCACTTGCGCGGCGCCTTCATGCCGTGCTTCACATACCAGCGCTTCACGCTTAGCACGCAGAGCATCACCACAAGGGCACAGATGATGAGTGCTGCCACATTCTTGGTGATTGAGATGTCGAGCGGGCGATATTCAACCATTGCGCCATCTGGGCCCGGCTTCTTCGACACCACCTTGCCGTGGTTGTCACCCTCGGCGGCTATGTAGAAGCCGTCGTACTCGGCACCGTGCTCCACACGCGCCGAGCTGAAGATGTGCCACGAGCCCTCATAGTCGCGCACGATGATGGGCAGCGGTATGCTCAGGTGGTGGTTGAAAGGCACCTCCCAGCCATAGCGGTCGCCCAAGTGCTCAAATATGATGGCCTTGGTGTCGATTTTACCCGGCTCTTCACCCTCGCCGCCCGATGCCTTGGCATTGAAGACGCCAAGCGAGAGGATTGCAGTCAATAGTATGGTTAAAATCTTCTTCATATCTCACGTTGTTAATATATGCACACCGAAACGACATTATCATTAATGTCGGCAATACCGCCTTT
>CAMGFF010000175.1 GCA_946055125.1 uncultured Prevotellaceae bacterium
CGGCTCATGGGCACCTCACCCTCCTCCACCAGTTCCTTGAGCAGAGTGCAGAAGTCGGTGTTGTAAGGCTCCATAGCCATGTCGATACCGGCATTTATGGCGATGCGGATTGCGTCCTTCTTGTCGGCGGCGATATGGTCGCGGGTGTAGAGGTTGTTGATGTCGGCCCAGTCGGTCACCACCATTCCGTCCCAGTTGAGCTGTTCCTTGAGCCACACGGTGATATATTCATGATTGGCGTGGAATGGAATGCCATTGTTGATGGCCGAGTTCACCATCACCGTGAGTGCCCCGGCGCGTGCTGCGGCGAGGAAGGGATCGAAATATTTCTCGCGCATGTCGCGGTCGGTGACCGACGAGGGGGTGCGGTCGAGTCCGTTCACCGCCGCGCCGTAGGCCATGTAGTGCTTCATGCTCACCGCGCAGTGGAGGGCATCGATGTGGTTGGGGTCATCGCCCTGAAAGCCGCGCACGGCCTGAGCGCCCATCACGGCATTCACGAGCGGGTCCTCGCCATAGCTCTCCCACATTCTCGGCCATGAGGAGCCGCGTGCAAGGTCGAGCGTGGGTGTGTAAATCCAGGGAATGCTGGCCGCGCGTGTCTCATAGGAGCAAATCTCGCAGACTCGCAGCGGAATGTCGCTGTTGAACGAGGCTGCCTGGTTGATGGGCTGCGGGAAGAGCGTTCCGCCATCCACATAGGATGTGCCGTGGTTATTGTCGATACCATACACCGTGGGTATGCCCATCGACTTCATCGACTTCTCCTGAATCACCTTGATAATCTCGGCAAATACCTCAGGGCGCTGGGCGCGTCCCATGGGCGTGTTGAGGATTGAGCCCACCTTGAAAGTGCCTATCGCCTCATCGAGGGCGGGGCTGAAAGTGAATTTTCCGCTCTTGCCGGTAGCCTCATAGTCGGTAACCGACTCAATTGTGAGCTCACACATTTGCCCGACTTTCTCATCGAGCGTCATCTTCTTTAGTTTCTTTTCCACCTGCGCCTCTATCTTTGGGTCGACAGGAATACATGGTTTAGTTGCCATAGCCGATACACTCACCAGCGCCGCGCCAATGCACGCGCCGATTGTTTTGTGGTTAATAATCATAGCTGTGTAGTTTTTTACATTAGTGGTTGATTTCGATGCAAAGATAGGAATTTTCCACGAAAGCCACCAATTCCGCCCGCAAAAAGTCGCGATAAGCAAATAATCAGCTAAAATAGTACCACAACAAAACCTCTCTGTGCATCGCACTTGTGCTTGCCGCAAGAAAAAACAAAAACTTTGTGACAAGATTTTCCGTTTTAATTGAAAATGAGTAAATTTGCAAGTGAAATAAATTAGAACAGGAAATTATGGAAGTGAGTGACAAATATATAAGATTCGACTGGGCTGTGAAGCGCATACTGCGCGACAAGGCCAACTTTGACGTGCTCGAGGGGCTTATCACTGTGCTGCTCGGCGAGAAAATCACTATCAGTGAGATTCTTGAGAGCGAGGGAAACCAGGAACACGACTTCGACAAGTTTAACCGCGTGGACATCAAGGCCCTCAACAGCAAGGGCGAGATAATCATTGTGGAGGTGCAGCTCACCAGGCAGATTTACTACTTGCAGCGCATGCTCTACGGCGTGTCGAAGGCCATCACCGAGCACATCTCGCTGGGCGAGGATTACGGGCACGTGAAGAAGGTATATTCCATCAATATCCTCTATTTCGACCTCGGCCGGGGCAGTGACTACCTCTACCACGGGAAGACCGAGTTCCGCGGCGTGCACACCGGCGACCTGCTTGTGGTAAACACAAAGGAGATGAACGAGCTGAAGCTGCGCGTGCCCGGCGAAATCTTCCCCGAATACTACATTATCCGCGTGAACGAGTTCAACAGCGTGGCTCGAACTCCGCTTGAGGAGTGGCTCGACTACCTGAAGAACAACCGCATAAGCGACACCACAACCACTCCGGGCTTGCAGGAAGCCCGCGAGAAACTCCTATATCTATCAATGAGCGACGCCGAGCGCAAGGCCTACGAGCGCAACATCGACATCATCGTCTCGCAGAACGACGCACTTGCCACCACCCGCGCCGAGGGACGTGATGAAGGCCGCGCCGAGGGAATCGAGATTGGCAGGGAGATTGGCCGCGCAGAGGGCGAGCGTCAGAAGTCGGTTGCTATCGCCCGCAAGCTCAAGGCGATGGGCGTGGATGCGGCAACCATACAAGCGACAACCGATTTGTCGGCCGAAGAGATTACCAGCTTGTGATTTATTAAAACATTGTTTTCCCGGCAATGAGCCTCATAGCTATTTGGGTAACGCATAACGAAAAACAGGAAATCTGTTAAAGCACGGCATAAGCCGCAATCTTTGAAGTGCTTGCTGCAAGCAACATTTTTTACAAGAAACGCCTTGTCCGTATTCCATATTTTTTTGTACCTTTGCCCCCGCCTGTAGTCACAATCTTCATTGTCTTTCTCTTTTTTATGGCACTACGACAGGTGACTAATCATTCGGGCATGGCATAATCCCGGGCTGCTTTTTGGCGCTCGGGGAACTTATAAAAACATATATCAACTAAGTTGCGAAATTTAAGTATTATTAGTGCAATTACGAAAATGAATAGAACTATAGCTACAATGCTGGCCACATTGGCTGTGACAACAAGTGTGAACGGACAGACGGAGATTGCCCACGACAGCCTTCCTCACGACAGCGTCTGGAACCAGACGCTCAACGACGTTACAGTAGTGGCACGCCAGGCTCGGCGGTCGCGACTCCAGGTGACTAATGTGGAGAACATAGGCCAGGGCGAGCTTATTCGTGCCGCCTGCTGCAACCTGGGCGAGTCGTTCACCACCAATCCATCGGTCGATGTTTCCTATAGCGACGCGGCAACCGGCGCCCGGCAAATCAAGCTCCTGGGGCTGAGCGGCACCTATGTGCAGATGCTCACCGAGAACATGCCCAACTTGCGCGGGGCAAGCCTCCCCTATTCGCTGGGCTATGTGCCCGGGCCATGGATGCAAAGCATTCAGGTAAGCAAGGGCGCTTCGAGCGTGAAGAATGGCTATGAGAGCATCACCGGCCAAATCAACGTGGAGTTTCTTAAGCCCCAGGGTGTGGATGGTGTGCGCGCCAATGCCTATACCGACAGCGACCTGAAGCAGGAAGCTAATGTGGATGGCAGCATTCACCTCACCGACAGGCTCTCGACAAGCGCACTGCTGCACTTTGAGAACCGCCAGACCGACCACGACCGCGACGGCGATGGGTTCATGGATATGCCTAAGCTCCGCCAGTTCAACGGAATGTGGCGCATGGCCTACGTCAGTCCATCATGGATTAGCCAGCTGAGCCTGAAGGGGCTGCACGACGAGCGAGTGAGCGGAATGAGCCGCCACAGCTCTCACCACGAGGCAATGTCGCCCTATGGCATCGAGGTGACCACCAATCGCTACGAGCTGCAATGGAAGAATGGGTTCACGCTCAACTCTGAGCACAACACCTCGGTGGCATTGATGCTGAATGGCTCCATTCACGATGCCGAGAACCGTTTCGGTAGTTCCTTCTTCGATGTCAATCAAAAAACCGGCTATGCGCAGCTCATGTTTGAGACCGACTTCTCGCCCGAGCACAACCTCAGTGTGGGATTGTCGGTGAACCACGACTCCTACTGCCAGCGGCTCGACTTGCCCGACCGGGTGGTGGGAGCAAAGGAGAACATCTTTGGCGCTCCCCATGAAACCACCACCGGTGTGTATGCGCAATACACCTACAAGTGGGGCGACCGACTCACGGTGATGCCCGGCCTGCGCTGGGACTACTCTACCGAGTATGGTGCTTTCGTCACTCCTCGCCTCCACCTGAAATACACGCCGTGGGAGCTCCTCACCTTGCGTGCTTCGGCCGGCAAGGGCTACCGCTCACCGCACGCCATCGCCGAGAACGTTTCGCTGCTGGCCAGCGGAAAGACTCTCATCGCCTCGCAAAGACCGGAACAGGAAGAGGCGTGGAACACAGGCCTCTCGGCCTCGCTCCACATCCCCCTGGCAGGAAAGGACCTTGAGGTGAACGTGGATTACTACTACACCGATTTCAGCAATCAGCTCGTCATTATTCCCGATGGAGCGAAAGGCCCTCACTCATTCTCTTTCGAGAACCTGGCCGGACGCAGCTACACCCACGCCGCTCAAATCGACGCCACCTACACGTTCTTCTCCAGCCTCACCGCCACAGCCGCATTCCGCTTTACCGACGCGCGTGTGACCTACGACGACCATCTGCGCCTGCGCCCACTCACCTCGCGCTACAAAGGACTGCTGACTTTAGGCTACAAGACCCCGCTGGAGCTGTGGCACTTCGACCTGACCGGCAGCCTGAATGGCGGTGGCGAGCTCTACGACCGCTCTCGTTATCCGGCTTTCTTCCAGTTGCAGGCTCAGATTACCCGTGAATTTCGCCACTTCTCTATTTACATTGGCGGCGAGAACCTCACAGGCTACACCATCAACAACCCTATCATCGGAGCTTCCAACCCCTGGGCGCCCACATTCGACGCAACTCAGGTATGGGGTCCCGTCAACGGAGCTATGGGTTACATAGGCATACGCTACAAATTGGAAACGTTCTAAAAAAACACAAACAAATATGGTAAGAGAAATGAAAAAGTTATTACTCATTATGGCCATGGCCGTCGCTTCAGTTTCAGCCTCAGCACTGAATGCCAATTCAGCCGACACGCTGCAAGTAACCACCACCCCACAGATGCACTGCGCAAATTGCGAGAAGAAAATAAAGTCGAATATCCGCTTCGTGAAAGGAGTAAAGAAGATAGAGACGTCGATTCCCTCACAGACGGTAACTATCGTCTATGAGCCATCGAAAAGTGGCTTCGACGATTTTGCAAAGGCCTTCCAGAAAATCGGCTACAAGATACAAAAGGTAAATAAGGGAAAATAAACTCCCCCACAGGTGATGATAATTCCCTTTAAGCATCAAGAATGCGTGCCTCATCTGCCCACCCCGGCGTGATGAGGCACGCATTCTCAATGTGATTAGAGCACTAAAGTTTGGCAGATTGGGGGAATTGTTGTAACTTTACCACCGGTAATTAACGCTGATTTTTTTAACCCGACATAAACCATTACTTATGATTCAACGATTCTTGAGATTTGTGGCTTGCGCTGCCCTCACTGTGGCATGTGCCGGCACTGCTGTGGCCGAAACTTTTGTGGGCGGCCGCACCGACTTCCGCGACGAGACTATCTATTTTGCCATGACCACACGCTTCTACGACGGCGACCCTAAGAACAACGTGTGTGGCTGGGACCGCCAGAATGTGCAGATTGCCAATAACGACCCCGACTGGCGCGGCGACTTCAAGGGCCTCATCGAGAAGCTCGACTACA